>JASHWN010000109.1 GCA_030044035.1 Xanthobacteraceae bacterium | reverse complement strand
AGCATAATAGCAGGCACCCTTGGCGCGGTCTGTAGCGCGCAGACCACACCTCCGTGCAATCTGATGGCGGCTCAACTCAGATCGGCCGTAATCGCGCCGTGCCGGCGCCCAGATGCGCCACGGTAAAGCCGTTGCGGGAGCGTGCCGGCAAGGCGTTTTGCGGCGCACGGTTAATCGGGCCGTAACGGCCTTACGCCAGCATTGGCCGGATCAGCGTCGCTGCCAGGATCGCTGCCACCGCCGCGTCAGGTCGGCTGAACTGAACCGGTACCCCGCGGCAGCGATGGTGCGCATTTGCCGGAAGCGCTCCAGCGCAGCGCGAATGAATCGATCTCTGTCGAAGCTTCGGATGCCGGCGTCGAGCCGATTGGCCAGATTGCGGAGCGGCCGCCCTACCGCCTCCAAGTCGCCGGTTTCAATCCATCGAGCCATCGGCGCAAAAAATATCGAAATGAGCACGAGCTCCAAACCGAGCAGGAATTCGGCGAGGCAGTCGATCGGCCAACGCCAAAGCTCTGCGAGGTAGTTTGGGCCGCCAACGCTCTGCTTGACCAGGCTGACCGTTACGCAATTGGATTTAAGCGCCATCTCTTCATCACCGGGAAGTCCGCCGAGCCCCAATGTGGTGAGCAGGTAGCCGTCAAAATCGCCTGGCGAGCTGATCAGCTTCATATTGCCGTGGGCGTATTCGCCAAAACTTTTGCGCGACGCCGCACTGAGAACCACGGTTTGGTCCGCGAGGTTGAGCAATCGTTGCTGCCAGTCGTTCGCCTTGATCTCAAGCTTGAACAGGGTGGCGTACCACTCGGCATATTTGACCTGCAGCTCGGCAATGTACTCGTTATCGCGGCCGCTGCGGCCGATGTCGTTTGGCGTGGCCGTTTCGCGAGGGTGCCAAGCTGCCGGTTCCACGGATTGGCTGGCCCTGGGATCGAGCTGGGCACGAATCTCCTCAGGCGCCCGCTGGTAATGTCCCTGGAGCTCGGCCTTCGATCGCAGCAGCGCTTTGACGAAATAGGGTCGGACGCAACGCGCCGACACCTGCCACAATTCGGCAGAACCGCCCGCCGCGTCATTCGACCGGTCGGCCATGACCCAGGTATATCGGTCCGCGGCCGCGTGCAGGCTGTACGCCCAACTCAACAGCGATGCGACGAGAACTGCGCCGCCCAACAAGCCAATAGAAAGACGGATGCGTGAATGGAAAGTGAGCAACATAACCGGCTCGCACGCACTTGCACTTGCTCACCAAGCCCCCGCAGAGCTTGGCTAGCCCGGATCCGGCACGCGAAGACTAGCGAATCCCGGGAGGATTCTGGTCGCGCGCCATCAGGGCGGTGCGGCGGCCGCTTCCCGCTCGTTTGTCATGGTGAATTCCCCCTTACGCGACACCTCACCACACCGGCAACAATCTGGCGCGTTTGCGCCGGAATTAAGACGGCGCGCGCTGCCACAATTGCTTCGAATCTTCGCCAGCGAAACCAACGTGCCGCAGGCATCGCCGCCATCCGTTCCGGCCGGCGGCCATTGCGTAAAATTTTACGAAAAGGCGCAAGCGGATCGCCAGCACTTGCCCGGTAAAATCCCTTGCATTGCCAGTGGGGATGGGGACGGTGCCGGCCTCCGCCAATTCGCCTTTCATCGTCGATCTGCCGACGCTGTGTCTGGTCAGCGTATTTCTGACCGCGACCGTCGGCGCGCTGCTCTTGTTCGCCTGGATGCAAAACCGCCGCGAGTTGGCGCTGGCGCTGTGGGGCATCGGCTGCCTGTTCGCCTCCGTCGCCGTCGCCCTGTTGCGCGGCAGGTTTCCCGGCGACAGCTCCACCCTTGCGGCGACCGCGCTCCTCTGCTGCGCCTATGGCGTGTTGTGGGCCGGCGCGCGCACCTTCGAGGGACGAAAGGTCCAGCCCGCATTCGTCTTCGCGGGCGCCGCACTCTGGCTTGTGATTTGCCAATGGAGCGGCTCTACCGGAACGCAGCCGGCGCGCCTTTTCGTACTCTCGGCCATCTTGGCAACCTACGTGCTCATGGGCGCGCGCGAAGTGTGGCGCGGGCTCGACCCCGAGTTGATGTCGCGCTGGCCGACATTGGCGCTTCTGGTCATTCATGCCGGCTTCCTGTTGGCGCGGATTCCGCTGGCCGGCGCGCTACGGCTGCATACCGTAAGCGCCATGGGCGCCATGAGCAGCGGGCAACGCCTGTTCATTTCCGTCATGGCGCTGGAGGCGCTGTGCACGACCTTCGCGCTGGTTTTTCTGCGCGTGTGCATGGCCAAGGAGCGCGTCGAGTTGCAGCAACGAAAAGCGGCGCTTACCGACGCGCTGACCGGCATCGCCAACCGCCGCGATTTCTTCGAGCGCGGCGAGCGCCTGTTGGCCGCCGCGATCGCCGACCGGCAGCCCGTGGCGCTGCTGCTGTTCGACCTCGGCCGCTTCAAGGACGTCAATGACGGCGCCGGCCATCACGCCGGCGACCAGGTGCTGCGCGGCCTCACCGAGCTCGTCAAACCGGCCATGGCGGCCGAGGATCTGTTCGCGCGGATGGGCGGCGACGAGTTCGCCTGCATGCTGCCCGGCGCCAGCATGACGCGCGCGCTGCAGATCGCCGAAACGGTGCGGCGCGGATTTGATGCGCTGCCGGTGGCGGGACTGCCCTGCCATCCCACCGTGAGCGTCGGTCTCGCCATGGCGAGCGAACCGGGACAGACGCTTCAGTCGCTCGTGGCGAGCGCCGACCGTGCGCTCTATCGCGCCAAAGCCGAGGGCCGAAACCGCGTCGCTCCGGCGCCGCTGGTTCGGGTCGAGCGACCGGCCGGCGAGCCGGCGCCGCCGCTCGCTCCGGCGCTGCCGATTATCATCGCCAAGCCGCGGTCGATACTGGGCGCGTCCTGATTGCGCGGGCGGCTTGCGCCTCGGCCTATCGCACCGCTTGGCGTTCCATACCTATCGGCATTCGTATTATCATTCTGACCAGCAGCGTAGTGCCAGCGACAGGCAACGGCGGCTGCCTCGCAATCGGGACGTTCCTCCATGAGCAAGTCTGTGCTGACACTGCAAATGCCGTCACCGCCGGATCCAGTCCCGGTGGTCCTTAGTCCCGCAACAACGGCATTGCTCATCTTCGACATCGTCGATCCCATTTGCACGCGCCAGCCGAATTGCACGGGGCAAATGGTGCCGGCTATTTCTGCGCTGCTGGCGCGTGCACGAAAGGCCGGCGTTACCATCGTGTATGGGACTCGAGCGCCAACCATGTCAAAGTGGTTGCCCGAAGTTCTTCCTATGCCCGGCGACATCAAGATTGAAAGTCAGGCCCAGGACCGATTCTACAATACCGATCTCGACAAAGCGCTAAAGGCCAGAGGGATTACAACGCTCATTCTGACTGGCTGGAAAGTGAGCGGATCGGTGACCTACACGTCGGTCGGAGCAACGCTGCGTGGTTATACGGTCGTTGTTCCCGTCGATACGAGTTTGGACGCTACAGATTACGAAGTTGCCATAGGGCTGTTCCAAATTTTACATCAGCACAGTTCGAATGCCACGAACGAGCCCTTGAAGGATAGGGCCTCAACGCTGAGCCGCGCCGATCTGATCACGTTCAAATAGCGGCAAATGGCCGAGAGGCCCGTGCTTGGACTCTCGCACTTTTGGTAAGTGCCGCCGCAGATCGCCGAGAATTACGGAAAACACGCCGTGGCGCTTAGCGGGATGCTGAGGCTGGAAAACACGTCGGCCAGCGCCACCGTCACGGTGCCGCTCACCTGACGGCCACGGGCCACGTGCGCCCCGTAACTGCCGTCATCCGCTTTACCTCCCCTGGGCGCAAGGCGCAGAGATCATAATGGCTCGCAGCATTGCGAACATTTCAGCTAGGGATTTTTAATCATCATCCTCTCTTGAACAAGTTGCGGCGTTTTCATTTGCCTAACCGCGCGACGCTGGGATCGGCTAATCCGCAACCTTTGATTAACGACGCCCGCAAAGGGTCGTTTTCTCCGACCCGAGCAAATGAAAATAAATGCTCTCCTGTTCTATTGCAGACCGGCATCCCAGTGAACGTCGGCTCCACCGATACGGCAACGCCCATGACTGGCAATCTCACGCGTCTATTCATCCGCGACCACGGCGGCAGCACGTCGATCATATTCGGGCTGTCGCTCATCCCGATCATGTTTCTGGTGGCGCTGGGGCTCGATTTCTCCGCTGCCGCACAGAAGCAGACGCAGCTCAACACCGCCGCCGACGCCGCCGCATTGGCGGCGGTGGCGCCCGGCGCCATGACGCAAACGGCGGCGCAGGCGCAGACCACGGCGACCAACATTTTCATGGCGCAGGCGTCGCTCATTCCGAACCTGAGCTACAGCAATCCGACCGTCACCGTCACCCAGAACGGCATGACCCGCACCGTCACGGTCAGCTACACGGCCTATTCGATCAACAGCTTTCCCAATGTCTTTGCGCTGCTCACCAAGGCCGCCGAGAACCAGTGGACGCTCAACGGCTCGTCGACCTCCACGTCAACGACGTCGCCAAACATCAATTTCTATCTGTTGCTCGACAACTCGCCGTCGATGGCGATCGCCGCGACGACCGCGGGCATCAACACCATGGTCGCCAACACCCAGGCGCAGGGCGGCTGCGCCTTCGCCTGCCATGAAACCAACCCGTCGGCCGACAATCTCGGCAATCCCAACGGCGAGGACAATTACACGCTCGCCCAAAATCTCGGCGTGGTCACGCGGATCCAGAACATGGCAACGGCGACGTCGCAGCTGATGACCACCGCCACGGACGTGATGACCGCCAATAACGCCACCTGCCCGAACGGCCCCGGCTGCTATCAGATGGCAATCTTTACCTTCAACCTCCAGGGAAATAACGGGTCGAATTGCAATAATACGTCGATCCAGGTCATTTACGCGCCCGGCTGCGCGGCTTCGTCGAATCTGTCCGCCGCCCAGACCGCGGCCGGCAACATCGATGTGGTGGAGGTCTGCAAGAACAGTTGGCTAACCTGCAGCAACGACAATAATGACACCGACACCGATTTCGAAACGGCGATGTCGGCCATCAACGCCATCATGCCGACCCCAGGCAGCGGCACCGCGGGCAACCCGCCTCAGGAGGTTCTGTTTCTGGTCACCGACGGCGTCGACGACGAGGTCAACAGCTCGTCATGTTCCGAGCCGCTGGACAGTGGCAACCGGTGTCAGCAGCCGTTCAACACCAGCTGGTGCACCACCGTGAAGAACAACGGCATTCGCATTGCGGTGCTGTACACCGAATATCTGCCGTTGCCGACCAACGCCTGGTATAATCAATGGATCAGCCCATTCCAAAGCTCGATCAGCTCCAACATGCAAAGCTGCGCCTCGCCGGGGTTGTACAAGATGGTGACCACCAACGACGACATCGCCGCGGCGATGGAGACGCTGTTTCAGATCGCCATCAGCAGCGCGCGCCTGGCGCAGTGAAATGCGGCGTCGGTCATAGCGCCGACGGCTTTTTCCGATCGCTGCTCAATCGAACGCAAATCGGCGAGTGCCTGACGCCGAGGTGCACGCCGCCGGGCGTCAGCACGTGCCGTTGTAATTTACGCAGGTCGACAGCCGCGGATAAAAATATTGGCTCTCGTACATGTTGATGATGCCGGTGAGCACATAGCCGAACTGCGGATTGTACGGGTAGGTCACCTCGCCGAGGATCAGCGCCGTGTTCTTCGGCAGCGTCTGCAGCGCGGCCGGCAACGTGACCGAGGAGCCAACGGCACGGCCGTTGCCGCTATTCGCCGCGCTCCACGTCACCTGGGCGTCGCCGTTGGCGTCCGTGGTGGTGACTTCAGAGACAGTCACCGTCATGTTGTTGGCCGAATACGGCGCCTCCACGGTGGAGGCCGCGCCCAGAATCTGGGTCATGGTCGCGGTGTCGATGTTGACGTATTGTGAGGCGAGATCGGCAACGGTGCGAGCGGCCAGCGTCGTGCGAAATTGCACGGCCAAACCGTCACCGAGCTCGACGCTGCCGAGGTAAAGCGTCACCATGAAGGGCAGGATCAGCGCGAACTCGACCGCCGATATGCCACCGCGGTTGGCGCCGAAGCGGCGCAGCGCGCGAAAACCTGCGATCGCGGCGCCGGCTTTCATCAGTACGGCTCGTTCTTGAACACGGCGGTCGACACCAACAGGCGATTGCCGTTGGCCAGATTGGACAGATTGAAGCTGAGCGGGCCGAGCACGACCGGCCACTGATACATCACCTGCACCACCACGATGTCGCCGGGATTGCCGGGCGACCAGGCCCAGGTGTTGGAGACCTGGCCGTTGGCGCCGAAGGTGAGCGTCGGCGTCGCGGTACTGGCGGAGGCGAAATCGGTGTAGTTCTGCACGTTGATCATGAAGTTATTGCAATTGAACAGCGCGAAAGTCTTGCCGCATACCCAAGTGGCGAAGCCGGCTTGAGTCATGTTCGATTGTTGGGCCTGCCCGGTGAGGATGTAGCGGCTCGCTTCTTCCGTGGTCACGTCGAGCACGCGGCCGGCAAAGAACACCAGCGCGGTCTGAAACAGCGCCACCAGGAGCGCAAAGAACGGCGCTGCCACCAGGGCGAATTCGACCGCGGCGCCGCCTGCCCCGCAGAGCATAAAATTTCTGCAAGGCCGAAGGCGACGCATGATGCGGGCCACACTCTGCGCGAAAGCCAAATACATGGCACCCCAGGCTTCACCAAGTGCTCTATGCAGGGGTATTTTTTAGAAAACGGTTACGGCCGAGCGTCGCACGTCGTTAACGCGAAGGAGCCAGACGGCTCGCTTTGATCGAATGCTGAAAATTGCCGGCATGCGGCAACGGTTTGTAAACCATCGCCGCGCGCCTTGTGGCATCTATCGGGAGTGCGGCCTCGTGCCCAAAGCCGTGATTGGGGGTGTGAGCAAATCGACATGGCAGCGCGCGTCCTCATAATCGGCGGCTATGGCAATTTCGGCAGCTATATTGCCCGCAGCCTTGCGAGCGACACCGATATCCGGCTGCTGATCGGCGGGCGCTCGGAGGAGAAGGCGCGGGGTTTCGCCGCTTCGCTGGATACTTTCCACCCGGCCGAAAGCTATGCGCTTGATAGCGATGGCGACCTTGCGCTCGCGTTCGCGCGTATCGCGCCCGATATCGTCGTCCACACCGCCGGCCCGTTCCAGAAGCAGGATCATCGCGTCGCCCGTGCGTGCATCGCCCAAGGCTGCCACTACGTCGATCTCGCCGATGCGCGCGATTTCG
>JASHWN010000108.1 GCA_030044035.1 Xanthobacteraceae bacterium | reverse complement strand
AATAATGGAGAATTGCAGCTGCTTTATGTTTTTGAGGTATCGCAGGACATAGTCGTCAACTCTGTCGTCTTTGTCGAAATGGGCAAATAGGCACACGTTCTGCATCGAGTGACCTACGAATTTTCGCAGCGCGACGGAGCGGGCTGTCGACCAAGGTAACCATGGCGGAAGTCTTGAGTCGAGCCGCACCCGCGCATTGAATCCGAATCGATCGAACACCGATAAAATCGCGTCAGCGCCGAGAACAATATCCGCGATTATTACCCGATATCGCCCCCGAGCGGTTACGAAGAAAGCCGGCCGGTTTGTGTGGACCTGGAGGCGCAGGCGCGGAACGTCCATCGTCGGTCAGGGAATGTTCGACCTAGTGCTCAGCATATCGCGGCCGGAGCCTCCGACGGAAATTGCCAATTTAGCCGCTTCAGCCGCGCCGCCGGGCTTTTGAGCCGGCACGGCGAGACCCGACGACTTCACGCCCGGAACCCGGCATGGCGGCCATTCGGCCGCACTTGCGGCTGCCATGGCGCCTTGCTAAGCAACCCGCGAATTCGCGGATGGGGAGCCGCCGCTTTCGCATGCTAGCGTTGACCTCGACACAATTGTCTTCCGCTGTCGATGATCTGCGTACCGGCCTTTCGTCCTGGCGGCTCAGTCATTTCCTGGCGTGGCAGGACGTCAAGCAAAGATACCGGCGCTCCACGCTGGGGCCGATCTGGATGACCTTGTCGTTCGGCATCCAGATTTTCACGATGGGCTTCTTGAGCGCCTTCCTGTTCGGGTCCGAACTTGCAAAATCGTTTCCATATGTCTGCGCCGGCATGCTGCTGTGGGCGCTCATCACGCAAACCATCAACGACGGTGCCGGGCTATTCGTCGCATCGGCGCGCTATATCACCCAGATCAAATGCCCGCTGACCGTGTTCCTGCTGCAGACGCTTTGGCGCAATCTCATCATAGCCGGCCATAATCTGGCAATCTACGTTGCTATCGCCTTGTATTTTGTTGTCGTGCCAAGTCCAAGCATGGTGCTGTGGCCGCTGGGCTTGCTTCTCGTCGTCCTCTGCCTGTCGTGGATAGCTCTGGTAGCGGCTGTCATCTCGGCTCGGTATCGTGACGTTCCGCTGATGATTACCAACATCATCACCGTTCTTTTCTGGGTGACGCCGCTGATGTATTTTCCCGAGCAGCTCGGGCAGAAGCGCTTCATTGCCGACTATAATCCGTTCACGCATATGATCGCGCTGGTGCGCGAACCGTTGTTGGGCGGCGCGCCGACGCTGAACGATTGGTTGGTCGTTTTGACCCTCACTGTCGTCGGCTGGACTGGAACGTTCTTGTTCTTCGCCCGCTTCCGTTCCCGCATCGTCTATTGGCTTTAGTGCAGCGATGTTGTCGATCATCGCCAAAGACATTCACGTCGAGTTTCCGATCTACGACCCCCGTATGCGGTCGTTGAAGTATTCGCTCGGCATCAAGCACCTTGCCAAGGGTATCAGCCGAATTGCCACGAGAAACCTGAACGTCGGCGGCCAGATCGGCGCTGGAGAAACCGGCAGGATCGTGGTCAAGGCGCTCGACGGCGTGTCGTTCGAGATTTTGGAAGGCGATCGGGTCGGGCTGGTGGGCCATAACGGTTCGGGCAAGACGACGCTGTTGCGGACGCTGGCCGGCATTTATGAGCCGGTCGGCGGCGCGATCCAGGCCAACGGGCGCGTGTTTCCGCTGTTCGATCTTCAGCTCGGCATGGATCCGGACGCCACCGGCATCGAGAACATCTGGATGCGCGGCAAGATGCTCAGCCTGACGACGAAGGAGATCAAGGACGCGCTTGACGATATCGCCGATTTTACCGAGCTCGGCGATTACCTTTACATGCCAATCCGCGCCTATTCGACCGGCATGGCGCTGCGGCTGGCCTTTGCCATATCGACGGCCGTCGTCCCGGAAATTTTGGTCTTGGATGAAATGATCGGTGCCGGAGACGCCGCGTTTCTCAGTCGCGCCGACGCGCGGTTGAAGACTTTTCTCTCGAGGGCCGGCATCCTGGTCATCGCCAGTCACAGCATGCCGATACTGCGGCAGTGGTGCAACAAGGGCCTGCTTTTGGAACAGGGCAAGATGGTTGCCTATGGGCCGCTGGAGCAGATCGTTTCGCTCTACCAATCCAAGGTGGCCACCGGGCAAGGATGAGTCATTCTGTTTGACGGCGCTGCGCGTCGCCGATACGTCGAACCACCCGTGTATCCGAGCAGGAGATTGGAACGACTTTCCGATGGCAGAATCCGCGCGGCTGATCATTCCGGTCTGGGGCGAGGCCTACGTCAACAAGGTCCTGTCGGTCACGCTTCCGGCCATGTTGGCACCGGGCAACCTGCCGGCGCTGTGCGGGACGTTCGACGTCGAACTCGTCATCGTCACCGAATCGCGCTTGCTCGGCATGGTGCGCAGCGCGGGCTCTTTCCGGGCCGCCGAGCGCATCTGCAAGACGCGGCTCGTCCCGCTCGACGATCTATTGACCAGCGTCTTCACCGATTACGGGATGGTGCTTACCTATGGGCTGTTTCGCGGCTTTGCCGATCTGGGGCCGCGGGTGACGGAAACCTATCTCCTGCCATTCATTGCCGATTTCGTCATCGCCGATGGCTCGCTCCGACACCTCGGCGCGTTGATGCAGCAAGGCAAGCGGGTCATTCATGCGCCGAGCTTCCGGGTCGTTGCCGAAAATGTCGATCCGCAACTGCAGGCGCTCGTCGATCATGATTCGAGCGTCTTGAGCGTGGCGCCGCGCGCGCTTGCGAAACTCGCCCTGGCAAACAAGCACCCGACCGTAAAAGCCCGCACGATCAATCAGAGACTCAACCATTTAGAATGGATGGATCAGTTCTACTGGTACGTCGATGACGACACCTTGATCGGCTATCAGTCGCCGCCGGCGCTTGTCGCCGTCAAACCTGAGCGGTTTGTCAGCCAGCCGGTCAGCTTCTGGGATTACGGCTTTCTGCCCGAGGCCGCCCCCGCCGCCGAGCCGTATCTTATCGGCGACTCGGATGATTTTTTCATGATCGAGCCGCAAAGCCGAAGTACCGGGCAGGAGATGACTCGGATGGGCTGGACGTCGTTCGATGAACTGGCCTGGACTGAATCGCTGCGGGCCACCACGGAGCACCGGCGGCTAGGCAGGCAGTTGATAAAGATTCACGCCGCCGCTCTCCCGGACAGCATCGACGGCGTGATCGAAGAATCGCGGGCTTTCATGGCCGAACTCTATCGAAGGCTGCCGTCGTCGCCGGCGCCGCATTTCGGCCATCCACTTCTTGGCCGCTGGTTCGACGACGCCAGCCTGCGCCAGCTCGGCGCGCAGGAGGGCGAACCATCGCCGCGGGCTGGCCAGACACCTGCCGGTTCGACCTTCCGCAGCGCAGCGTCTGGCACCTATTTCTTGGCCTCTGCGACCAAGGCGTTGCAAAGGCTTTACTGCAGAATGTTTGGCGCGCCTCCGAAGGTCAGCAAATTTCATCCGCTCTGGACGGAGACTGCACCCCTCGCCCAGAAGACGGCGAGGTGGCAACCGACCGGCCGTGCCAACGTTCTCTGGATCAATTCGGGCAACTGGCGGCTCTTGGCCAACCAGGGTCATGCCAGCGGTCAGGCACCCGATAAGCGCGGTCCATTTTCCGAGAAGGCGCCCTATGACCTGTGCGTTTGCGAGCTCGCATTGAGGGAAATGTCGGAGCTTAATCGGCTCTATGCCGCGCTGCGGCCGCTGATGAGAGATGGTGGGTCCGTCATCTTTAATACGGCGAAGGTCGGCGGCGTCTTCGACGGCGCTGAGCTTTTCCTCAGTTGCTGTGAGTTTCCCGACCTTGATGTTTCGCAAATCAATTTCCACGGAACGGCAATCATCGCTCTGTTGCGAGCGCTTCATGTACGGGCGATGCGCCCGGTTGCAACGCGTCCGGTGGCGCGAGGAGCGATCCTAGTCTCTCTCATTTTGCTGTCGCCCCTGGTGTGGCTGGCGAATGCCCGGGCGGCGCGCCGCGATCCGTCGATTTTCAGGACGACGTGGACGAGCCTGACGGTCGAATTCACGGTCAAGCGCCATAGTTCCATTGCGCCGCGTCTCGATCCAAGCCGCGCGGAAGCAGAAGACGCAATCTCATGAAAGAGTCCGCGCGTTTGATCATTCCGGTTTGGGGCGAGCGATACGCCGACAAGGTCATATCGATGACGCTCCCCGCTGTGCTCGCGCCGGGAAACTTGCCGGAACTGTGCCGAACGTTCGCGGTCGAGCTCGTGATTGTCACCGAGTCGCGGCTGTTCGATCTGTTCCGCCGCGCGCCATCGTTCGCGGCAGTCGAGCGCATCTGCGCGGCGCGGCTGGTCCCTCTCGACGACGTGCTGACGGATTTTGCCAGCGATTACGGTGTCACGCTCACGCACGCGTTGTTTCGCGGTTTCGCCGATCTCGGCGCCCGCATGACCGAGAGCTACCTATTGTTTCTCAACGCCGACTTCATCGTCTGTGACGGTGCGCTCGGCCACCTCGGCAAACTGATGCGCGAGGGCAATCGCGTGATCCATGCGCCGAGCTTCCGCGTCGTCGCCGAGGACGTCTGGCCGCAACTGCAGGCTCTGATCGATACCGCGTCATGCACGTTGCGCCTCGAGCCGCGCCGGATGGTCAAGCTCGCTCTCGCCAACAAGCATCCGACGGTGAAGGCGCGCACAGTCAATCAGCGGCTTAGCCACCAATCATGGATGGATCAATTTTATTGGTACGTCGATGAGGACACGTTGATCGGCTATCAGGCGCCGGTAGCGCTAGTCGCGATTAAGCCGGAGCGCGTGGTTCCCAATCCCGTTGTGGTATGGGACTTCGGGTTCATTCCCGAGGCTGCGCCCGCGGCGCCGCGGCATTTCATCGGCGATTCCGACCAGTTCTTTATGATCGAGCCGCAGAGCCGCGACACCGGGCGCGAGATGATTCGGATCGGTTGGACGAGCTATGCCAAAATTGCTCGCGATCTGTCCGTCTGGCTGACCAAGGAGCAACGAGAATCCGGCAAACAGCTGTTGAAATTTCATGCCGCCGATCTGCCGGCCGATATCAACGAGGTGAGCGAACAAGCGCGCGCCTACCTGGCCGAGGTTGATCGTCGCCTGTCGCCGACGCCAGCTTCCCATGTTGATCATCCGCTTCTCGGTCGATGGTTCAGGGAGACGACGGCGCGCCAGCGTGACGGTGTCGCGGCGGGCTCGCGCCGCCAAGCCGCTGCAAAGCCTTTGCTCGATGCGCTGCAGACCATCTATCGCAGAACGTTCGGCTCGCCGCCGCGGGTCGGCAGATTCCACCCGCTATGGGCCGACATGTCGCCGATAGCGCGGGCGGTCACGGCCTGGGGCGCCGCCGGCAAGCCGAACATCCTTTGGATCAGTTCGAGCGTTTCGCTGCTCCAGCGCAGGCTGGGCGGGGCGCACGTCGATCTAGCCAAGGCTCTCGGCGCCGACTTTGGCGAGGCGATTGAACGAAAGGCGCCCTTTGACGCCTGCATTTGCGAGTTGACGCTCCTTGATCTCCTGAAAATCGACCGGCTCTACACTAATTTGCGGCCGCTGGTGAAGAATGGCGGTCATATCCTTGTCTACGTTGCGAAGCGAGGTAAGGTCTTCGAGGGTGCCCATCTGGTTCTTCAGGAGGTGGCCTTTCCGAGCGTGGACGTTTCGCAAATTCATTTTTGGGGTGATGCTGTTACTTGGTTCTTGGCCATGGCGTACCTTCGGGCGTCGCGGCAGTTTCAATCCACGCCGGTAGTTCGGGCTTTGATCATCGGCATGACGCTCCTGTTGTTGGCGCCGGTCGTTCGGCTCGCCAATGCGCGCGCGGCGCGGCGCGATTCGACGATCTTCAGGTCGACGTGGACCAGCCTGACGATGGAATTTACGGTTCGGCGCACGCAATCGCTCGTACGCAACAACCGGTCCGAACTTTCGGCGACGACACTGTAGTGGGACGTGACAAAGAAGCCGCCGACTTCGGTTAGAAATCCGGTCCACCGGATGGCGAGTTACATCCGTCGGATGGCACAGCATGTGTATTACAGGTCCTTTGCCCGCGATGATGGCACTGTCGACTACGCGGCCGCGTTCGGCGCCTATCTCGGCGCGCCTGCGGAGGCGCCTGTCACGCCAGAAAGGCGCGTTGATGCCGGCGTTGCCCTTCAGCATGAAACCGTCGTCATCCTGACGTTCGGCCAATCCAATGCGGCAAACGCCGGCGCGCAGTGCTACGTGGCGCGTCGTGGCGTCTATGCTTTCAATGTTTTTGACATGAACTACTACCGGGCCATCGATCCCCTGCCCGGGGCGACGAACGACGGCGGCTCGATCTGGGGCCGGCTGGGCGACAAGTTGATTGAAGCAGACCTGTTTCAATCGGTGCTATTTGTGCCTATCGCCGTCGGCGGCTCGTATATCAAGGACTGGACGCCGCGGGACGGTTATTGCTACCGCCGCCTCATGCTGGCCCTCACGCGGTTGAAGCGAGCCGGAATTCGACCCGATATGCTGTGCTGGCATCACGGGGAGGCGGATGCCAATCGTGTGATGACCTCAGCACAGGAATACCAGGCGCGGTTTCGGCGGCTTCTCACGGAAATCAGGCGTGTCGGCGTAGAAGCACCGGTTTATGTCGCGCTAGCTTCTCACTGCGCTAACGGTCCGCACCCCTACCAGAACCATGAGCAAATTCGCCGTGCCCAGCGGCAGCTCGTGTCGCCGCCTGATGTCCTGCCCGGCCCCGATACTGATCAATTTATCGGCGATTTCCGCCACGACGGTTGTCATTTCTCTGAGAAGGGTCTCGACGCTGTGGCGCAAGCTTGGCTGGAATGCATCATGCAGCACCCGCTCGCCAAATCCCATTAGGCTCAACTGGAATATAATCCGGGGGGGGCGGCGCTCAAACATGATCAAATCGGTGAGGCGCGGCATTCACCTCCTTTTCAACAGCCTCGCTTACCGCGTGATGAGAGCACGCGTGCCGGTGCCGTTCGACACTGCGCCGCGACGCGCGCCGATCGACCGGCTGCCAACGCGCGTGCCGCATGGCGCGATTCGACAATCTTCAGGTCAACGTGGACGAGTTTCAGGACTGAATTTACTGTGCGGCGCGCGCGGTCGCTCGCATACAAGACCCGGTCCGAAGTGTCCGACGCATCGCAGGGTGTCTTTCAATATTGCTGGTCTTTGTAGCATTGGCCGGTATAATCGCTGTTATAGTTGCGTTCTTGAGGTAACCTTATGGGGCTAGGGCCACCCATCATCGAGCTTTATAGGCAGCTCAAACTACAGGGCGCGTTCGAAGGGATCACCAATGTCATCGAACTTGGATCTCAGGACTATTGGTGCCCACAGCAAAATCTGATGCGCGGTCTGTTCGCTGCCTTCGGCCGCGGCGAACCTGCTCAAAAATTACTTGCCACGACCAACGCCAACCAATTGCCGGCGCGTCTGCTCTACACGGCGCTTGGCATCGATTACGCATGTGTCGACGTGGATCACCGCCCCGGATCAATAGTGATGGATCTGAATTTCGATTCGGTCCCGGCGGAGCACAGGGGCAAATACGGGCTTGTCACCAACCATGGTACGTCGGAACATATTCTAAACCAGTACAACGTATTCAAGAGCATGCATGATTTTGCACGCGCCGGCGCGGTGTTCGTCCATGCCGTTCCATTCACAGTGCATTTGGAGCATGGCTTCTTCAACTACCAGCCGAATTTCTTCAGAGCATTGGCTCGCTACAATTCGTATGAAACGCTTGGTGTTTGGGTTGGGCCGGATTGGCAAATTGCCAGCTTCATACCGTGGGATCCCATCTTGCTCGATTATTTGACTCTATCCGCCAAAACAACGCATCTTCTCGTCGTAGCGCAGCGGAAAACGTTCGAGCGAGAGTTCTGTGTGCCTTTTCAAGAGGAATATGAGACCAAAGTGCCGGAGGCATTGAGCCGGTATCCGAGGGTAATCGACGGAGAGATTTTGGACAGCAGACAGGTAAACAACTGGCGCTTGCGTGAGATTCCCGGGCGCACCCTCGCGATCGAATTGGGCCGTCGGATCAAGCGACGATTCGGATTCAAAATCGATTAACGATGTCGGAGCAGACCGTCGCACCAGGTCCGCCGCTGTGCTGACGCGGACGCCACGGCGAATGCGCGGTATCGACGCGACCACCGGGTGCCTGCTAGAAGAAGCGCTGCGTTCAGGTCGTTTGGGAGGACCCGTGAGCCACGCGGCGAAGTTCCTCGAGGAGGTGTGCGAAACGGCGCGCGGCCTCGACCCCGACGCCATCGAGGCGCTCTGCGACGAACTTGCCGACCTGCGCGAGCGCGAGGGTCGCCTGTTCATCCTCGGCGTCGGCGGCAGCGCCGGCAATTGCAGCCATGCTGTCAACGACTTTCGCAAGCTGTGCGGCATAGAGGCCTATGCGCCGACCGACAACGTCTCCGAGCTTACCGCGCGCACCAACGACGAAGGCTGGAACACGGTATTCGCCGAATGGCTGAAGGTGAGCCGCGCCGGGCCCAACGATGCCATCCTGGTGTTTTCCGTAGGCGGCGGCAATCTGGAGAAGAACGTCAGCGCCAACCTTGTCGCTGCCGTCCAGGAAGCCAAAAGCCGCGGCACGCGAATCTTGGGAATTGTCGGCCGCGACGGCGGCTATACCAAACAGTCAGGTGACGTAGTCGTCGTCATTCCGACCGTCGAGCAATCGCGTGTCACGCCGCATACCGAGGCGTTCCAGGCTGTCGTCTGGCATTGCCTGGTATCGCATCCGAAGCTGCAGAGCCGTGCTACGAAATGGTAAACAGGAGCGGTTTGCCGTGCTCGTGCAATAATGGTATCGACGTTTGTTCGGCCGGCGGAAAATTCGCCAAGCCGCGTCAAGAAAGCCGCAACAGCTCTCATCTCGTGCAACGTTCGAATGCCGATCACATTGCCGCCTTGGCTTAAGCGAACGGTGCTCGGCGTCGCAGAACGCGCCGGATACGTTGTCCTCACGCAACAGGCGCTCGCCCACATGCAGGATACCATTGCTGCGTTAGAGCATTCGATCACAGCTCCCGGCACAACAGTCGACTATCAGGTGCTGACCGATTTCGCCGCCAAACTTCGCAAGTTCGAACTCACGGATCCCGAATTCTTCGCGCTGTACGAGCGCGTCAAGCCTTACACCATGACCTCGATCGAGCGCCTCTATGCCATGCACAAGGCAGTCGAACACGTGGCGCGAGCCGACATCGAAGGTGCGATCGTGGAATGCGGCGTGTGGCGTGGCGGCAGCATGATGATGGCCGCCTTGACGCTGCTCGCGCTTGGGAAGACCGATCGAAGCTTAGTTTTGTTCGACACCTTTGCCGGACATCCGCGGCCCAATCCCGAGCGCGACTGCAAAGAGCACTACGAATTTTGGCTGCAGCGCAGGCGCACAGATCAGTCAAGCTCCTGGGCGGAAGCGGCACTGGAAGAGGTGCGCGGTAATCTCAGGTCGACTGGTTATCCGTTTGGCAAGCTATCCTTTGTCAAAGGCATCGTGCAGGAAACGATACCGGCGAGCGCTCCTAAGGCAATTGCGCTGCTGCGCCTTGACACCGACTGGTACGATTCAACCGCCCACGAACTGCGCCACCTCTACCCACGCTTGGCGCCTGGTGGAGTCCTCATTATCGATGACTATGGCGAGATGCCGGGACAGAAACAGGCGGTTGACGAGTTTTGCGAGCAGAACGGAGTCGTCTTGTTGCTCAATCGCATTGATCATAATGGCCGGATCGCAATCAAATCCGTTGATCGTCAAAGCCAAACCCTGGCGGCCACGGCCGGAATGGATGAGGGCAGCACCAGCCGCGGCCAGTGAACTCGAGCCTTTTCCAGGTTCAGAAACACGTGCGCATTTCGATCATTCAATCGTGTTACATTCCGTGGCGGGGTTTTTTCGACCTGATCGGACGCTGCGACGAATACGTGATTTTCGATCACGTCCAGTACGTCAAGCGTCACTGGCATAACCGCAACCGCATCAAGACTGCCACCGGACCGCAATGGCTCACCATACCGGTGATCACCACAGGGCGGCGCCAGCAGACGATCGACGCGGCGGAGGTCGAAAAGCCGTGGGCCGAGCAGCATTGGCGCGCGCTCGAACTGGCCTACCGGCGCGCGCCATTTTTTGACGCCGTGGCGCCGCGCGTGCGCGGCTGGTACGAGCGGGCCGCCAGGGAGCGCTTGCTGACCGAAGTCAACGCGATATTTCTCAGCGAAATCGCCGCGCTGCTCGGGCTTGGCACCCGCTTCGTGCGCGACACCGCGTATCCTGCTCAGGGAACCAAGACCGAGCGGGTATTGGCGATCATCCGCGCCGCTGGAGCCGGCTGCTATCTGAGCGGACCCTCCGCCAAAGCTTATCTCGATGTACCGCTGCTTGCCGGAGCAGGCGTTGCCGTCGAATGGATGAGCTACGAACGCTATCCACAATATCCGCAATTGCACGGCCCATTCGAAGCTTCGGTCTCGGTGCTCGACCTTTTGTTCAATGTGGGGCCGAATGCACCGCGCTATCTGAGGACTTCGCAGAATGAAAGTTTACCGCTTCGGCGGAGCTGATCATCCGCGGCTGCCACGATCCGACCGCTGCGTTTATCGTCATCTCGCCACCGCGCTTAGCGTCACACCAGCCATGATGAGCGCAAGCGCAAATATTTGCATTTTCGGCAAGGGCTCGCCGAATAACAGCATCGAGCCGACTGGGACAAGCACGAAGCTCAGCGCCATGAATGGATAGGCAAAGCCGATTACGAGGCGCTGGACAGCGAGCATCCAGCAGGCGCCGGCGAGCACGACTGCCACCAAACCGCTCAGTACCCAAGGGTCGGTGAACATCGCAGCGAGGTAATTGAGCTGGGGGAAGGCAGTCACGAGCTGTTTCGCGTGCGCGACAGCGCGCGCCTTGACCACAAGCTGTGCATAGAGGTTGAGCACTAGAACGGCGAGAATGAAAATGGCGGATCGCATTGGGGCTTCCAGGCGCTGGGCTGCGCAGGCTTTACCATT
>JASHWN010000010.1 GCA_030044035.1 Xanthobacteraceae bacterium | reverse complement strand
ACGCACCAGGTGCTGGCACTGCGCACCGCGCCGTTCCACACCACCTCGACCGGCACGCCCTGCTCCCGGAGCTCGGTGCCGCGCGGCGATCCCAACGCCAAGATGGCCTGGCAGTTCGCCGGCTTCGTGGCGCAGGCCAAGCCGCAGGCCGATTTCGCGATGCTGCTGCCGTACGGTTCGGCCAATCCGGGAGCGCGCGCGCTCATTCCCGAGGCGCGGCTCCGCCTCACGCCGGCCTGGCCCGACAACGAGAAGGTCATGTTCGTGCACGACACGGCATGACTCGCGCCGCGGCTCGCGCAAATTCGCGAGCGCTGGACGCAGTGGATGACGGCGTAAAGAACACCGCCATGAAGATCGTCGATCTCTCCCACGTGATGAGCATCCACACGCCCGGCTGGGTCGGCTACGCCGGCAACAAGATGTATTACGCGCAGAACCTGCAGACCCAGGGCATCGTCGCCCAGCGCATCGAGACCTCGCTGCATGCCGGCACGCATTTCGACGGCGCCATGCACGCCACCGACGGCCGCAGCGGCGACATGGCGTCATTGCCGCTCGACTTTCTGGTCAATCGCGGCGTCGTCGTCGATCTGGCGCCGCAGCTTAGCGACTGGACCGCGATCACGCCGCAGATGATCGCGAAGGCCGGCGCCGACATCCGCGACGGCGACATCCTCATCCTGCACACCGGCTGGCACAAATACTACGAGGGCCAGAGGGAGCAGGATCTGGTGCGCTATTTCTGCTACCACCCCGGCCCGACATTCGCGACGCTGGAATGGATGCTGCAAAAGAAAATAAAATGGTTCGGCATGGACACCGGCTCGTGCGACCACCCGATGAATACGTCGATCCGCACTATGCGCCCCGATATCGCCCGCGAATTCGAGCAGGTCATGGGCAAGGCGCCGGCGGATTATTTCGGCACGTTCGAATACGTGCATAAGCGCTCCGGCCGAAAGGTCCGCCAGGACGTCTTTCCGTTCCACAATTACGCGTTCCAGGAAGGCTTGCTGCACGCCGAGAATTTGGGCGGCGACATCGAGAGCGTGCTGGGCCAGCGCTGCATCATCGGCGCGTTTCCCTGGCGCTACGAGGGCCTCGAATCCTGCCCGTGCCGCATCCTGGCGATCTTCGATGCCGGCGATGCGCCGGTCGAAGCGCTCGGCGCCGCCGCCCGCGGGCTTGCTCGCGCTTGAACAAACGAGAACCTGCCATGCCCAAGATCGCGACAACCGACGGCACCAAGCTTTATTACGAAGAGACGGGCGTCGGCACGCCGGTCGTGTTCGTCCACGAATTCGCCGGCGATTACCGCACCTGGGAACACCAGATGCGCCATTTCGCCCGCTCGTATCGTTGCGTGACCTACAGCCAGCGCGGCTATCCGCCGTCCGACGTGCCGGACGATCCGGCGCGCTATGGCCAGGACATCGCGCGCGCCGACGTGATCGCGCTCATGGACGCGCTCGGCATCGCGCGCGCCCACGTCGTCGGCCATTCGATGGGCGCCTATACGGCGCTGCACGTCGGCATGCGCCATCCGCAGCGCTGCATCTCGGTGACCGCGGCCGGCTGCGGCTGGGGCTCGCTGCCCGATGCGGCGGCGCGCGAAGGCATGCGCAACGTGGCCTTGGAAACCGCGAAAATGTTTCGCGAGAAGAGCATGGCCGAATCGGCGGCGATCTACGGCGACGGCGCCATGCGGCAGCCGCAAAAATACAAGGATCCGCGCGGCTACACGGAATTCATCCGCATGCTGTCGGAGCATTCGTCGCGCGGCCACGCGCTGACCATGGAGATGCTGCAGGCCAAGCGGCCGAACTTTTGGGACCTGGAAGCGGATTTGAAAAAGTTTGCGGTGCCGCTTCTGATCGTGGTCGGCGACGAGGACGAATCCTGCCTCGACGGCAGCATTTTTCTCAAGCGCACGGCACCGACCGCGGGCCTCTACGTCATGCCGCGCTCGGGCCACGACATCCCGACCGAAGAACCCGCCGCCTTCAACGCCGCGCTCGCCGAGCTGTTCGCCGCCGCCGAAGCCGGCCGCTGGCTCGCGCACAGGAAGCCGGGGTAGCAACTCGCATTGTTCTGTTGCTAATTGGTTGCGTTTCCCGGGCGCAGCGCAGCACGAAGCGCAGCGGAGTGGTGCGCTGCAGACCCGGGATCGTTACAAACTCGGAGTCTGGGAAGGTCCCGGATCAGCGGTGCACCGCTTCGCGCTGCACCGCATCCGGGAAACGAGGCTGTTATGCTTTCGCGGACCCGCGCGGTTTGAGTGAATCACTTCGGATACCGCGTTCACTTCGCGTCGTGAAAAATGATGCCGAGCGTGTGGCGGTGGCCCGCGCGTATGCGGCTCACGCCGTGGCGCATGTTGACCCGGTAGGCGCCCTTGCTGCCCTGGACTGGACGATTGTGAACCGCAAACAGCACGGCGTCGCCTTGTTGTAGCGGCACCACTTCGACGCGGCTCTGCATGCGCGGTCGCTGCTCGGTGAGCACGAATTCGCCACCGGAAAAATCGCGGCCCGGCGCGGACAGCAGCACCGTGACCTGCAGCGGGAACGCCAGTTCGCCATAAAGATCCTGGTGCAGGCAGTTGAAGTCGCCGGGACCGTATTGCAGCAACAGCGGCGTCGGCCGCGTCTGCCCGGAATCGTGGCAGA
>JASHWN010000107.1 GCA_030044035.1 Xanthobacteraceae bacterium | reverse complement strand
CCGAGCCTCGAAGGGCGACGGCCCCGGCGCTCGGGCCGCATCCTTCGAGGGCCGCTTCGCGGCCACCTCAGGATGACGGTTAACATGTGCCGCTCGCATCACTCGAACAGCTCTTTCTTGATCTTTACCCAGCGGTCGATGTTGGCGCGCATCAGCGCCGGCGAGATGAAGGTGGCGTGGAAGCCGCCGCCCTCGGGTTTGAGCTCCGGCGTGCGGGCCGGCACGGCAGGCATCGCCGGCAGATAATCGACGGCGGCAAAGGCGCGCTGGCCCTCTTCGGACAGCAGAAAGTCGATCAACAGCCGTGCCGCGTTCGGGTGCGGCGCGTTCTTGACGAGGCCGATGGAGTGAAACGGCGCCGGGATCGGCTCGACCTTGAGCCAGGCGACGGGCGCGCCCTTGCTGGCGCTGATCGCGGCGTGATGATTGAAGATGCTGAGCGCGATCGGGTACTGGCCGAGAACCACCTGATCGAGAATGGCGCGGTTGGTGGCTTCGACATTGATGATGCTCTGCTTGGCGAGCGCGCGCAGGAACGCCATGCCCTTGTCTTCGCCCATGCTTTGCAGCACGGCGCCGATATAGGCCGGCGCGCCGGACGACGGCGAGTCGCTCCAGGCGATCTTGCCCTGCCATTTCCGATCGAGCAGGTCCGCCGCGGTCTTGATCTCGTCCTTGCCGACCAGTTGGGTGTTGATGCCTGCCGTGAGGAAGTAAAGCACCAGCGCGTTCCAGCGGCCTTGCGGGTCGCGCAGCACCGCCGGATATTTGCCCGCTTCGGAGGCGACGAACGGCTCGACCAGGCCGGCCTCGAGCAGCGGCGGCGTGGTGGCGATGCCGTCGAACACGTCGGCATCGACCTTGCCGGCGCGCGTCTCGTTGATGACCTTGATGGCGTTCGGTCCGGAATCGCCGCGGGCGTATTTGACCTCGATGCCGGGATATTTTTTGCTGAACGCCGCGACCAGCGGGCGCACCGCCTGGTTGATGATCAGCGAGGTGTACCAAACGACCTGGCCTTCTTGCTTCGCCGCCGCGTAGAGCGCGGCATCGTCCGCAGCTTGCGCGCGCGAGCATGCCAGTGCGAGGATTGCAAGAATCAAGGACAACGCCACAACGAATCCAGCTGATGAATTCCGCTCATTCCCGCGAAAGCGGGAATCCAGGAGTTGCAACGAGCTGGGTCCCCGCTTCCGCGGCGACGAGCGCAGGCTAAAAGGCGCGAAGCGCGGCGTCTTCATGATTGCGGGTACCAGCTCGGCTTGCGCTTTTCCTTAAAGCTGGCGAGGCCTTCCTGGGCTTCGGGCGTCCGCGTCGAGCCATGCGACGGCCGCGCGGCGACGATCGCCTCCACGGTCGGTGCGACGAAGCGTTCCATGCCGTCCTTCAAGCTGCGTTGCGCGGCCGGCGCGCCGTGCAGCAGCGCATCGACGACGTCGGCGACCTTGGCGTCGAGCTGTTCTGCCGGCACGACCTCGTGGGCGAGACCGATGCGCAGCGCCTCGGCGGCGCCGAACCGCTCGCCGGACAGGCCGTAGCGGCGGAAGCTGCGATGGCCGATGGCGCGGGTGACGAATGGCGTGACGCCGAGCGGCGCCATGCCGATGCGCACTTCCGGAATCGAGAAGAACGCGCTGTCGGCCGCCACCACCACGTCGCAGCAGGCGGCGAGCGCGGCGCCGGCGCCGATGGCGGCGCCGTGCACGGCGGCGACGGTCGGCTTCGGCAGCCGGTCCAACGCGGCGAGCATATCGACGATCGTGGTCTGCGCCGGCGCCGGTTGTTCTGGCGCGCTCGCCCGCGCCACGAGGTCGGCGCCGGCGCAAAAATGCCTGCCGGCGCCGCGCAGCACGACGATGCGGGTGCGCTCGTCGGCGCCGAGACGCAAAAATTGCCGCGCCAATTCGTCGAGCGTGGCTTGATCGATAGCATTCGAGCGTTCGGGCCGGTTGAGCAGGATCGTGGCGATGCCGCGCGCGGAAACCTCGACCTCGACGCCGCTCGTCATCGGAACAGATCCTGGGTGACCTTCTGCCATTGCGGCAGCTCGCGGTGGATCTGCTCCGGCCGCAGGAAGTTCGCTTTGAAGCCGCCGTCGTTCGGCCGCAGCCCGGCGACCATGGCGGGCACGCTCGGCAGCGCCGGCAGGTATTCGTTCTGCTGAAAGACTTTTTGGCCCTCCGGTGACAGCAAAAATTCGAGCAACAGCCGCGCCGCGTTCGGATGCGGCGCGTCTTTCAAAAGACCGACGGCGTCGAGCGTCACCGGCGTCGGCTCGAGCTTGAGCCAGTCGCACGGCGCGCCCTTGCGCGCGCTGATCACGACGTGATGGTTGAACGCCATCAGGTTCATCCAGTACTCGCCGGCAATCACCTGGTCGAGCACGGCGCGCGAGGACGCCTCGACATTGACGACACGCTCTCTGGCAAGCGCGCGCAGATACGCCATGCCCTTGTCGTCGCCCATACTCGTCAGCACGTTGCCGACAAAGCCGTAGGCGCCGGCCATCGAGCTGCCGTTCCAGGCCATCTTGCCGGCGAGTTTCGGCTCGAGCAGGTCGGCAAATGTTTTCGGCGCTTGGTCCTTGGGCAACAGCGTGGTGTTGATGCCCGGCGTGAACACGTACATGATGACGGCGATCCAATAGCCGTCGCGCGCTTTCAGCTCCGGCGGATAGTCGGCGGCGTTCGGCACCGTGAACGGCGCCAGCAGGCCGGCTTCCTGCAGCGGCAGCATGTTGGCGATGCCGTCGAAAATATCGGCCTGAACGCGGCCGGCCTGGCCTTCGGCCAGAATTTTTGCCGACGTCACCAGATCGTCGGCGCGGGTATATTGCAGCGTCACGCCCGGATATTTTGTCTCGAACGCGGCTTTCAACGGCCGGATGATCTGGTTGACGATCAGCGTCGTGTACCAGACGACTTGACCCTCCTTCTTCGCCGCGTCGAAGGTGGACTGGTCGGCGGCGCATGTTTTTGCGGGCGACAGCGCAACGACCGCGATTGCGATCAGCGAAACGATGAGGCGATGCTTCATGCCGGCGCCTTCATGTCCTCCGGCGTGGCGATGAATTTCTCCATCTTCGGCGGCGCGCCGTTCTTGCGCATCTCTTCGAGCCAGATGCGGTGGATGCGCGGGTCCTGATCCTCGTATTCGATCTGGTCGCCGCCCTCCTTCACGCTCTTCGACACCGCCGGCTTGTCGTCGCCGCCGCTGCCGAGCAGCGAGACGCGGTTGGCCAGCGTGGTCGGATAGCGCAAGCCGCCGACCGCGGTGGCGAGATAGCGCGCCGGCTGCGGCCCGGTGTTGAAGTGCTGGTGGAACTGGCGGTCGGCCGGCACCAGCACCATGCCGTGCTTCCAGTCGACGCGGCGAAAGTCCCTGTCGCCCTCGAACCACAACAGCGAATAGCCGAGGCCGACGACGCACATGACGTGAAAGCTCGGGCCGTGGCGGTGGCCCTTCTTGTAGGTGCCGACCGGCATCTCGGAAATGTGCGCGTGCATGGTGCCGTCGGCCAGCACGAACATGATGTTGGTGCCGCCGGCGCCGCGGTCGCCCCAGCTTTTCAGCTCGATCGCGGTGAGGTCGGGCACGAAATTGGTCTCCCACATGTGGTTGCCCTGCCGCACCGTGATCAGATCGCCTTCGCCGGAAAAATATCCGGCCTTGCCGGTGCGCTCGGCAAAATCGAAGCCGTTGTCGAACACGAAGGCTTCGTTGTGAAAGATGTTCATCACCATCGGCAGGTCGGTGGTGCTGACTAAGAGCGCGCGCTCGGTGCCGCTGCCGTTGAAATGGCGATGCTTGGCGTTGAGCGGGATGGCGAACAGGCTTTTCTCGCCCCATTCGAAGCTGCGCCGGCTGCCGTCGGCGAATTCGAGCTGGGTCGAGCCGTGGCCTTCCAGCACGTAGACGACTTCTTCGTAGAGGTGGCGCTGCGGCGTGGTGGCGCGGCCGGGCGCAATCTCGTAGACGAACATGTTGGCGAAGTCGCCGCGGCCTTTGAGATGCACGGCGGCGCCGTTGACGCCGTAACGCGGCCACGGCGCGGTCGGCACGTCGAACAGGTAGACGCCGAAATCCTCGGTGACCGGCAGTCCTTCGCGCTTGAGCCAATCGAGATACGGATCGACGCCATAGCGCGGCGTTGCCACCTGCGTGGCGGCCTGCGGGAGTTCGCGGACGTTCATGTGTTTTTCTCCGAGGGCTTTGGCGCATACTATCCCTCCCCACGAAGTGGGGAAGGGGGCGGATAAGCATCACCCGAACAGCAGCGACTTGATCACCACCGGCACGACGCCGGGCGGCGCGATCAGCTCGCCGAGATCGACGTAGTCGAGGTCCTGCAGCTCGATGCCGTCGATGGAGACGAGTTTTCCCGGCCAAGCAAGTTCGCGATGCAGGAGACGGCCGAGCGTCTTGCCGACGTCGCCGTCGATCATTAACAGCAGAAGCTTGATGCGGTCGGCGAGCGGCTCAAGCGCATGCACGATGCCCTTGCCGGCGGCTTTCAGGCGCCCGTGCTCCGGATCGCCGCGCCAGGAGAACGCGACGGCGAGGCGCGGATTGCGATCGAGATCGAATTCATCGAGCCGGCCGCGGATGGCGGCGGTAAGCCGCGCCGGATCGATCGCGTCGGCGGAAGGAAGTTCGACGCGCAGCACCGGTACGTTGTAAACCGGCAGCACGTACGGGTCGGGCAGATAAATGGTCTTGCCGCTGACCTGGACGGTGAATTGCGAGGCGCCGATCACAGTGGCGCGAATGCGTTGGCCGGGATCGATCAGCGGCGGCGCGCTGCGCCGGCTCAATTCGGCCGCGAGTGCGGCGGCAAGCGCTTTGGCGATGTCGCCATATTCCTTGTCCTCGTGGCCGAACATGTATTCGGCGACGCCGCCCGAACAGCTGATCGCGCTTGGCGCATGGCCACGCGGCAGAGGCTCGGTGAGCGCCAGCGCTGCGCCGAGCTTATCGAGCGGCGTAGCGCACAGGTAATCGGCCGCGATTGCGGCGAGCCGCTGCACGATTTTCTGACGAACGGCGGCATCGGCGAACGCCCGCGGCGTCGGCTCGATGCCGAGGTTCTTGGCGACAAGCCGCGCCGAGTCGTCGATGCGCGTCCAGGCGCCGTGCGCGTCGGTCGCCAACAGCCGGCCGCCGACCGCGAATGCCGCCAGGCCGACGATGATTCCGCGGTCGATCAGCGCCAGCTTGGTGGTGCCGCCGCCGATGTCGGCGTGCAGGATGCAAGTCTGCCGCGCCTTCGACAGCGCCACCGCGCCGGAGCCGTGCGCGGCGAGCCGGGATTCGAGCAAATGCCCGGCGGTGGCGCAGACGAATTTGCCGGCTTCGCCGGCGAACAGTTCGTCGATGGCGCGGGCGTTTTTGCGCTTGATCGCCTCGCCGGTGAGAATGACCGCTCCGCTGTCGATCTCGCTCTGCGCAAAACCGGCGTCGCGATAGCAGCCGCCGATGAACGCGCCGAGCGCACCCGCGTCGATCGTGCCGTCGGGCAGAAACGGCGTGAGCAGGATCGGCGAGCGCCAGACGATCTCGCGGCCGATGACCACAAAGCGGCTGGACAGCCCCTGCGACTGCCGCTGCAACGCGATCCTGGCAAACAGAAGATGCGAGGTCGAGCTGCCGATGTCGATGCCGACCGTCTTGAACTCGACGTTCTCCTCGCTCCAGATCGACCGCGCGATGGCGGCGCGTTCCGCCTCGCTCATCGCGTGTTCGTGGA
>JASHWN010000106.1 GCA_030044035.1 Xanthobacteraceae bacterium | reverse complement strand
CCGCCGCTTCGAGCGGCGCGATCGCCTCTTGGGCGCGGCCCTGCATCAACAGCGCGCAACCGACGATGTGGAGCGCGCCGGCGTGGCGCGGAACGCGTTTGAGCACCTCGCCGGCGATCCGCTCGGCTTCGTCCGGACGCTTGTTGTTGAGCGCGAAGGTGGCCTGCTGCAGAGCCGCGTCGGTGTTTGGCGTCCGCAAATGTCCAGGTCCGTTCGCCATATTTGCTGCCGGCGCCCTTGGCCGATCATCGCGGCCGGTTGACGAAGACGAGGCCGGCGGCCACCAGCACCACAGCCAGCGCAAAGGCCGGCGTCAAGGGTTCGTTGAGCACCGTGTGCCCCGCCGCCACGCCGCATAACGGCGCCACGAACGTGAACGCCGCCAGCCGGGCGGCGGAATAGCGCACGATCAGCGCAAACCAGACCGGAAAGGTGACGCTCACGACCCAAAGCGTCTGATAGGCGAAGGCGCCAAGCGCGACTGCCGACGGCATGGCATCGATGCGCTCGCCGAACGCCGCTGCGCCGATGGCGAGCAGTGGCGCCGATACCGCCAGTTGGTACAGCAGGGTTTTTTCCGCGCTCACGCGGTTGAGCGCGCTTGCCTTGATGACCAGCGTGGTCGCCGCCCACGCGACCGCGGCGCCGACCAGCATCAAATCGCCGAGCACTTGATGCGGTTCGGCGGCAGGCGCCGGAACGCCGAACGCGATCACGATGCCGGCAAACGACAGCACCAGGCCGAGCCATTGCGAGGCGCGAAAATGATCGCCCGGAATGAGCCAGCGCGATCCAATGACGACGAAGAACGGCGCCAGATAGAGAAACAACGTGCCGCGCGTCACCGTGGTCCAGACCAGGCCGCGATAAATCAGCAGGAACTCGAGCGCAAACAGCACGCCGGCGACAAGTCCGGCCGCGAGCGTGCCGTCGCGCTTGAACAGCGCGATGCCGCGGGCTTGCGTCCAGGCCGTGACCAGCAGCGCGGCGATCGCCGAACGCGTGGCCGATTGGATCAGCGGCGGAATGTCGTGGATCGCAAGCTTGATGGCGACATTGTTGAAGCCCCAGCTGACGCAGAGCCCGACCGTCACCGCGATGGCCAGAGCGTCGAGCGGACGGGAGGAGGGCGCGTTGGTCGACACGTGGACTGTGATGTGATCGGCGTTGCGGGAATCAGCGCTGCCGGCAATGCGAGCAAATGCCGACGATCTCGATCAGCGGGCTTTTGGGCGAAAATCCGGCGGCGCGCGCCGACGCTTTGAGCGCTTCCGCGACCGCGCCGCCCGGCCCCTCGCCGACCGCGCCGCAGCGCTCGCAAATGAGAAACACGACGAGATCGTCGCCGCTGTGATTGTGCACGCAGGCCACGAAGGCGTTGCGGCTCTCGATGCGGTGCACGAGCCCGTTGTCGCGCAAGAAATCGAGCGCGCGATAGACCGTGATCGGCGCCGGCCGGCCGTTTTTGTCCGCCATCCGCTCGATGATCTCGTAGGCACCCAGCGGATTGTGGCTGGCGAGCAGCGTCTCGAGCACTTGCCGGCGAAGCGGCGTCAGCCGTTGCGCACGCGCCGCGCAGCGGGCTTCGGCATGGGCGATTGCGGTGCTGGTGCACCGTTCGTGATCGTGATCGGGCGCCGGGAAGATCGCGCGCGGCATTGTCAGCCCATGGTTTGCCGGAGCCTTGCGGGCTCCGGTGGTAGCGCCGCCACCCCTCGCGAAAACGTGACGCCTCCGCGCAGTTTCATGTTGCACTGCAGCAAGAAGCGCCGCACAGTCCCGCCCTCACCGAGCCGGGGCACGGCCAGCGCCCACTTTGCCACGCCACACTGGGAATTGGGAATTGCCATGCTGAAAGGAAAGTCTGCGCTCGTCACCGGCTCGACCTCGGGCATCGGGCTCGCCATCGCCCGCGCGCTCGCCGCCGCGGGCGCCAATCTCACCATCAACGGCTTCGGCGACAAGGCGGCGATCGAGAACGAGCGCGCCGGTCTCGAGAAGGAATTCGGCGTCAAAGCACTCTATTCGCCCGCGGACATGTCGAAGCCCGCCGAGATTGCCGCGATGATCCGCGGCGCTGAGCAGGCGTTCGGCGCGCTCGACATCCTCGTCAACAATGCCGGCATCCAGCACGTCGCCCCGATCGAAGAGTTCCCGATCGAGAAATGGGACCAGATGATCGCGATCAATCTCTGCGCCGCTTTTCACACCATTCGAACCGCCGTGCCGGGCATGAAAGCGCGCAAATGGGGGCGCATCGTCAACACTGCGTCGGCGCATTCGCTGGTCGCCTCGCCGTTCAAGTCGGCTTACGTGACCGCCAAGCACGGCCTTGCCGGCCTCACCAAGACGGTGGCGCTTGAAGTGGCGACGTTCGGCATCACCGCCAATTGCATCAGCCCCGGCTATGTGTGGACGGCGCTCGTCGAAAAACAGATTCCCGACACCATGAAGGCGCGCGGTCTGACCGCCGAGCAGGTCAAGCGCGACGTGCTGCTGGCGGCGCAGCCGACCAAGGAATTCGTCACCGTCGACGAGGTCGCCGCGCTTGCGGTCTATCTTTGCTCCGACGCGGCGAAATCGATCACCGGCGCCAACTTGTCGATCGACGGCGGCTGGACCGCGGCGTGAAGCAAACTCACAGCCCGGAATCCGTCATCCCGAGTTGCGTTTCGTGATGACGGAGAGGCGACATCATGAAGAATCCATTCACGTTGCTGTGGCCGCAACGCGCGGGTGCGCCGGCGCGTAAGCGCATCAATCTCGCGCTGCAAGGCGGCGGCGCGCACGGCGCCTTCACCTGGGGCGTGCTGGAGCACATT
>JASHWN010000009.1 GCA_030044035.1 Xanthobacteraceae bacterium | reverse complement strand
CGGATCGGGCGAGCGCGTTGCGCGAGTTGCGCGTGAGAAATCGTGTTGCTCGCCCGCGCCGAAAATCGCAGAGCCGGCCTGCGGTTGTTCGGCGTGAGCCGTGCCATGGCCGATCGACCTTTCAATGTCCTTTTTCTTTGCACCGGCAATTCGGCGCGCTCCGTCATGGCGGAAGCGATCTTGAACAGGATCGGCATGGGAAAATTCCGTGGCTTTAGCGCCGGCAGCCATCCCAAGGGGCAGGTGCATCCCGAAACGATCCGGCTCTTGCAGATGCTCCACTACGATACGGCGGGCCTCCGCTCGAAATCGTGGAGCGAATTTGCCGATCCCGGCGCGCCGTTGCTCGATTTCGTATTCACGGTCTGCGACAACGCCGCGGGCGAAACCTGCCCGGTCTGGCCCGGCCAGCCGATGACCGCGCATTGGGGCATTCCCGATCCGGCGGAAGCCACAGGAACAGCGGCTGAAAAAACGCTGGCCTTCAAGGACGCCTATCGCATGCTGGAGCGGCGCATCAGCATTTTCGTGTCTTTGCCGCTGCGCTCGCTCGATCGATTGAGTCTGCAAAACAAGTTGCGCGAAATCGGCCGCATCGACGGTGCGACGGCGAAAGCGGCCGAACCGACGTGAAGTCGACACTCGCTCAGCGCATTGTCGCCGAGGCTTTGGGCACCGCCTTTTTGCTGGCGGCGGTCATCGGCTCCGGCATCATGGCGGCGAAGCTGTCCGGCGCGAATGCCGCGCTTGCGCTCCTTTGCAATGCGCTGCCGACCGGCGCGATCCTCGCCGTGCTCATTCTCATGCTCGGTCCGGTATCGGGCGCGCACTTCAATCCGGCGGTCAGTATCGCCGTGGCATTGCGTCGCGAACTTCCGCCGCGAGTGGCGGTCACCTACATCGCCGCGCAAATCGTCGGCGGCATTGTCGGCGTGCTCGCGGCGCACGCCATGTTCGAGCTTCCGCTGTGGCAAGTGTCGATGACGGCGCGCACAGGTCCGGGCCAATGGCTCGCCGAATGTGTCGCCACGTTCGGGCTGTTGCTGACCATCTTCGGCTGCGCGGCGCGGACGCCGACGGCCATTCCCTACGCGGTCGGCCTCTACATCACGGCGGCCTATTGGTTCACGGCGTCGACGTCGTTCGCCAATCCGGCCGTGACCATCGCTCGCGCCCTTTCAGATACCTATGCGGGCATCGCCCCGGCGGGTGTGCTTGCCTTCATCGTCGCCCAACTTGTCGGCGCGCTCGCCGCCACCGTACTGGCGCGTTGGCTGTTCCAGAAGTGATCCGGCGCGCGCCATCCGGTTTCGCGCACGTGTCGCCTTCGACTTCGCCACGGACTGGGCGCACTGGCGCCGTCGGCGGACTCGTCTTGCCAAAAGCATTCGAGCGCTCCCGTGGCAGGCACCACCCGCCAATGGCAGGACAGCAGCGGCCGGCGCATTTTTCGCCGGCGAACGCTCGCGCGGGCGTCGACACGCTGATTGTCGTTGCAAGCGTGGTTGATCGACGAAGCCCGCGCGCCGGCCGAGGCTCGGTCGACTTTGCGCACGAGCGCGTGCTTGGTGAATTTTGCGAGCATCGCTCACCTCCGTTGCCGCGTGCCGCGGTCGGCCGGTGAGCGACAGGTAATCGGTCAGGTCCGATTGCCGACCTTCACACGGCTTGCCGTGCCGCGATCGATCTCGATGTGGCGGGACGCTGCCGGCTTGCGCGACGCAAGCGTGACGGCATCCCTGGTGCTACTGCCCATGTGCTTTCGCCTAACCGGCCTAAGCCGGCTCCTGGACTTCGTCCGGGGTCCACTATACCGTACCCGGATGGGTATATTGGATGCCCAGTAGGCTATATGAAGGGGCGATGTCAACCTATGTCTCACACCAAAAGTGAGAAAGCCAAATTGCTGAACCGCGTGCGCCGCGTGCGAGGCCAGATCGAGGCGGTGGAGCGCGCGCTCGACGAGGAGAAGGGCTGCGCCACCGTGCTGCACCTGATCGTTGCCGCGCGCGGCGCCATGAACAGCCTGATGACCGAGGTGATCGAGGACCATATCAGGCTCCACGTCGTCGATCCGGCCAAGGATTCCGAGCGCACGCGCGGCGCCGAAGAGCTGATCGAGGCCGTGCAGGCCTATTTGAAATAACAACCTGCCGCGGGCGACGCGGAGAAGCGGCTATGATGCAGGGTTCCGCCAACAATTTCGCGCACGATGGTGCCGGCGGGCACAGCCACGTCTTTCTCGGCGAAGGCCACGAGACCAACGAGCGCCGCACCTGGATGGTGATCGCGCTCTGCGCTGTCATGATGGTCGCCGAAATCGTCGGCGGCCTGTTGTTCGGCTCGATCGCGCTGGTCGCCGACGGGCTGCACATGTCGACCCATGCCAGCGCGCTCCTGCTTGCGGCGCTCGCCTACAGCTACGCGCGCCGGCACGCCGAGGATGCGCGCTTCTCGTTCGGCACCGGCAAGCTCGGCGATCTCGCCGGCTTCACCAGCGCCGTCGTGCTCGCCATGATCGCGCTGGTGATCGCCTATGAGGCGGTGACGCGCTTCATCTGGCCGGTCCAGATCCATTTCAACGAAGCCATCCCGATCGCCGCGCTCGGCCTGGTGGTCAACGTCGCCAGCGTTCTTCTGCTCAGCGGCGGACACGCGCACGACCATGGCCACGCGCATGCCGGACACGGCGGCGGCCATCACCACGCCCACGAGCACGCCCACGCGCGCGAGTCGAGCGAGCACCATCACGAGCACGAGCATGCGCACGGCACCGCGCGGCGCGACAACAATATGCGCGCGGCGATCGTGCACGTGCTGGCGGACGCCGCGGTTTCCGTTCTGGTCATCGTCGGGCTGTCGTTCGGCCGCTGGCTCGGCTGGGCCTGGATGGACCCGCTGGTCGGCCTGGTCGGCGCCTTCGTCATCGCGGCGTGGTCATACAGCCTAATCCGCGACACCGGCGCCATCCTGCTCGACATGAATCCCGATCGCGGCATGGCCGACCGCATGCGCGCCGCCATCGAGGCCGACGGCGACCGGCTCACCGACCTGCACCTATGGCGGCTCGGGCCGGGCCATTTGGGCGCCATCGTTTCGGTGACCACGCGACGGCCGCGCAGCGCCGATTATTATCAGTCGCTGCTGCGCCACTTCCGCGCCCTGTCGCACGTCACGGTGCAGGTGCAGCAGCAGTAGGCCGAGCACCGCATCGACGACCCGCGACGGTCGCCGTCGCTGACCAGACATAAGTCACCGAAGCAATTGGGGAGGTTCCGCATGAACAAGCTCGTTACTTCCAATCCTTACGTTCTTCGGTGTCGTATTTCCGACCCAGTTCTATTCCGCTATTGATTTTATCCTTATGTAGAGGATACCATAACGCGACATATTCCTTCTTTTCTTTGTAGATTTGGAAGTAGCGCCAATGATACGCAACTTGCAATTCCATCAACTTGCTCAACACGTGATCTGGCTTGACTGACGTCCAGATGAAGTCGGCTGTATTGAGAAGTACCGACAAAAACCATTCATATTTTTCGAACATCTCTTCTTTCGTCGAATCGTCCGACGCCGATCCGAAGCACCTCTTATCAAATTCTTGGATGTCTCGATCTCTTGGACAAGAGAGCCATGGATTCGCTAAGGCCAACTCTAGATATTTGATATAAGCGTTTCTTGCCGTTTGTTCTCGTTGAACCCTTCGATTCTCGACAACCGCCCAAACTGCCGCGCTAAAACCGAGTGCCGATACGAATGGCAGTGCGGTTACTGCAAACAGCTGAAGCAGCTCCAAACCAGACTTCCCTGAAGGAAAGAACGCCGATTCAAATACCGGGCCCATCGTTCTAACTCCGCCGACGCAGGTACGCGCCGATCAGACGCTCCAACGCCTTCGCG
>JASHWN010000105.1 GCA_030044035.1 Xanthobacteraceae bacterium | reverse complement strand
CGGCGCCGCCCCCGCCGACACCGCCACCGAACAGCACCAGCCTTGGCGGCGCAATCGATCTTTCCAAAAATGGTCATACCGGCGCTTATACAATTCCGCCGGCCTATCCGATGGGGGCGACAGTCCCACAGATAGCCAATCCATCGCCTAGTAATGGCCTGCTGCTGCGCCAGGGAACGCTTGTACCGGGCGATGTCAGTAAGTCTGGCACCGTCGACCAGAATCTCCTGCCCGCCAGTGTCGATTTCGAAGGAGGTTACGTCAGCATCCCGTGGGCGTCGACTTCGCCGCAATTGACCGAATTCACAATCGAAGCCTGGGTCAAGCCCAATTGGACGGAAGCGGACACGAACTTCCTTTGGGTCGTGTTTGGTGCAATCACGCCAACCGCGGGCTTTGTGCTCTATATTAATGACAAGAACAATTGGACGATCGCCGTCGGCGACGGCGCACAAAATAATCCGATTGACACAATGATAGGGGCGGCGCTCAAGCCTTCTGCCTCAATGCCGGCTCCCATAACCTATGTAGCGGTGACCTACGGCTCGGACAACTTCCTCCGCCTCTGGATAAATCCGCAGAGCGATAGCGATTCCAACACGCCGGGGTCGCCGAACGCGACCTGGACCTCGCCGAATCCAGTGGTTTATGCCGCGGTGGATCCGAGCCAGCAGCCGCTGACGTTCTTCATCGGTGCCGGCTACAATGATCAGCCGCCGCGAACGCAGGGAGGCGTCGCTGGCGCCCCGCTTTATCCGTTCCGGGGCCAGATTCAGTCGGTCGCGCTATACCAGGCCGCGCTCGAACCCGGCGATCTCGCGTCGCATTTCGCCAACGGAACGAGCACCTCTTAAGTTCGCCTCGACTGTGCTGCCGGCCGCCGCAGCCAAATCTGCCTGTAGTTACTGATCAGGCTGCGTGCCGGCCGCCGCTTACCGATGCGGTCATGGTGACGACAACCGGGTTAGCTGTTACGCTCCATCGTCGAACTAAAGCGTCCACAGAAATGTCCGCACTCGACCCGCTGCCCGCGACAGGCGTGCCGGCTTACGTGCATTGTGGGCCGGGGGAGAGCATTTCTCATCCTCGACCGGGCGACATCATCCTGGTGCGCCACAAAGGCTGGTTGGGATTGCTCATCCGCTCGTTCGGACGCATGCGCCATCGCGCCCCCGCGGATCGTCCCTACACCTATTGGAGCCACGCGGCGCTTGTCATCAGCCACGCCGGCCTGATGGTGGAAGTCAACGCGCGCGGCGTGGTCATCAGCCAACTCCGGAGTTACCGCGATCGCGACTACCACTATGTCTGGCTCGACCTGCCGGACGCCGGGCGCAAGGCAGCCGTTCAATTCGCGAAATCCTGCCTGAGGCAAAAGTACAGCCTGCGCAATTTTCTGCTGCTCGCCGCGTCCATTGCGCTGGGCGATCGCATCCCCATACCCGACAACGGTCACGGATGCGTTTCGCTTGTCGCCAGAGCGCTGCAGGAGGCCGGCATCTGTTTCGAGCGAAAACCGACCGACATGACGACGGCGGACCTGGCCAAGCGTTTTGGCGTCGCGGCGTGATGGTTCGAGCACCGCCCGCGTAGCGCGGTGCGACATAGAATAGCCCCGAAGCCGGCGCACCTGCAGCAAACGCGGGCTTTTGACTATTGCGCTCGCGCGCCAGGCCGTGGGTCAGCACACGGCTCCGCGCAGAGGGTGCAAAGTGTCGCGGCCTGGCTTAGGCTTGGCCGGCAAGCACGCGGAGTTCGTGCCAACAAGGGACGCGCGGAGACGCCGTGCAGACGACGCTGCTCGGACTGGCAATCGCGATCATCCTGGCGCTCGTCTCGGCGCTGGTGGCGCCGCTCGTCGTCGATTGGAATCATTATCGCGCCGCGATCGAGAGCGAGGCGAGCCGGCTCACCGGGCTCGCCGTGCACGTCAACGGCGCGATCGACGCGCGGCTGTTGCCGTCACCCTCGATCACCCTGGGCGACGTCGCCGTCGGCGAGGCCGGCCAGGCGCCGCAATTGCGTGCCGGCACGCTCAAGCTCGAACTGGCGCTCGGGCCGTTGTTGCGCGGCAGGGTGCAGGCGTCCGAGGTGCGCCTGATCGGGCCGCAGCTTTCCCTTACGCTCGATCGCTCCGGCGCGCTCGACCTGCCGAAACTGGCGCCGGCATTCCGGCCCGAGGCGCTGTCGATCTCGCGCTTTGCCATCGAGGACGGGCGCGCCGTGCTCACCGACGCGGCATCCGGCAAGCGGCTCGCGTTGGAAAAACTTTACTGCAACGGCGATGTCCGCTCGTTCACCGGCCCGTTCAGCGGCGAAGGCGGCGTGGTGGTCGATGACGCGCTGTACGGCTATCGCGTCGTCGGCAGCGCCGTCGACGGCGGCGGCGGGATAAAGCTGCGGCTCAACGTCGAACCGACGGATCGGCCGCTAACCAGCGTGTTCGACGGCACGCTGAGTTTCGATGGCGGCGTGCCGCACTTCGACGGCACCATGAGTCTGGCGCGCCCGGTCGGCGCCACGCTCGCCAACGGCCAACGCGTGGTCAGCGAGCCATGGCGCGCCACAGCCGCGCTGCTGGCCGATCCGGCTGCCGCAACGTTGAAGGATGTGGCGATCCATTACGGACCGGAAGAACGCGCGGTCGTGTTCGGCGGCACTGCCGACCTGACATTCGGGCCGCAGCCGCACCTCAATGCCGAGCTCGCGGCCATGCAGCTCAATCTCGACCGCGCCATGGCGGATCCGGATCTCACCGACCGGCCGCCGCTCGTCGCGCTGCGCAACGTGCTGCAGGCATTCGCCGGCGACGCCAAGCTGCCGCTGCCGGCGCGATTCGGGCTCTCCATCGGCGCGCTCACCGTCGGCGCCAACACCATCGAGTCGCTGCATGGCGCGCTCGATTTCGATCCGGCGGGTTGGCGCCTCGACGGCGTGCAGTTTCATGCCCCCGGCATGACCGAGGTGAATCTGAGCGGGCGTTTTTCCGGCACGCCGCAGGGCTTTGCCTTCCACGGGCCCGCCGCGCTGACGTCGGCTGATGCCGGCATGCTGCTGGCGTGGCTCAACGGCCGCGATGCCGACCGAGCGGCCGGCGAGGCGAGGGCGCTCACCGCCGACGGCGATGTGACGGTCACCAGCGATCGGATCGCCGTCGACAAGCTGAGCGCGGCGCTCGATCGCGAACAGGTCGACGGACGCTTTGCCTATAGCTGGCCGACGGACAATCGCGCGGCGCGACTCGACGCCGACCTGCGCGCCGCCGACGTCGATTTCGATGCGATCCGGACCTTTGTCACGTCCGCGCTCGGCAGTAACGGACTGGCGCTGCCGCAGGAGGCGACGCTCGCGCTCGATATCGGCCGCGCCAGCTTTGCCGGCGTCGAGGCGAAGTCGATCCTGACGCAGGTGAAATTCGACGCCGGCAAGCTGCAGATCGATCGGCTGTCGATCGGCGATTTGGGCGGCGCCAAGCTCGATATCGGCGGGCGCATCGACGAACTGTCGTCGCGGCCGCGCGGGCGGGTCACGCTCGATCTCGCCGCCAGCGCGCTCGACGGCCTGAGCGATATCGCGGCGAAATTCGCGCCGCAGGCCGCGGCGCCGCTGCGGCGGCTCGCCGGCCGCTTGACGCCTGCCAAGATGCACGCGGTGCTTAATCTCGAGCACACGGCGAGCGGCGGCAGCACCGCTGCGCTTTCAGTCAACGGCGATCTCGCCACCATGCGGCTCGGCATTACGGGAAAAGCGAACGGCGAGCCTTCCCATTTCGCCGCCGCCGCCGTGCAGATCGACGGACGGATCGACGCCGACGACGGCAGCGCGCTGATGGCGCTGCTCGGGCTCGATCGCGTGATCGCGGTCGATCAGCTGCCAGGGCAGTTGACGCTTGCGGCTGCGGGACCGCTCGGCGGTGACATCCGCATCGACGGCAAAGTCGGCGCCAGCGGCTTGGACGCTGCAGTGCGCGGCACGCTTCGGGTCAACGGCGATCACGGTCCCTCGGCGCAGCTGCAGGTGCAGGCCGCAGCAGGCGATTTGCGGCCGCTGCACCAGGTCCTGACGGGACAGCCCGGCGCTGCCGTGCCGGTCTCGGTCAAGGCCGCGCTGGCGATCGACGGCAGCAAACTGTCATTCACCGACATCGCGAGCAATGTCGGCAAAGCCGCGGTACACGGGCAGCTCGCCGTGGATCTGGTGAGCCCGATTGCCGTTGATGGCCGCATCGATGCCGATAATGCCGATGCGCCGGAGTTTTTCGCCATGCTGCTCGGGTTGCCGCGCAGCGGCGGCAGCGGCGCATGGTCGGGCAACACGATCGGTGCCGGCGCCTTCGGCGCGGTGAACGGCGCCGTCGCGTTCAAGTTCGACAGTGCGTCTCTCACGCCTTCGCCGGTCGCGGGCGATCTCGGCGGCGTGGTGCATTTTCAACCTGGCACGATCAGCTTCGACGACGTCGCCGGCAACTTCGGCGGCGGACGCTTGAGCGCTGCGCTGACGTTCCGCCGCAATGCCAGCGCGTTGGCCGCCCATGCCAAAGTCGCAATCACCGACGCTTCGGCTACGGCACTTTTAGGCCCGGCCATGAATGTCGTCGGTGGACAGCTCGGCCTGACCCTCGAGGGCGATGGCCTCGGCACGACGCCGGCGGCACTCATCGGCTCGCTGCATGGCAATGGCACGGTTTCGGTCAAGGACGCACAGTTGGCCGGCCTCGATCCCGCGGTGTTCACGGCGGCGTTGCAGGCCGCGGGCCAGACCGCTCCGATCGACATGAATAAAGTACAAGCCGCCGTGAACGCCGCGTTGGCAAACGGCCGCGTCGCGGTGGCCGCGGCCAATGCCGCTGTCGAGATCGCCGCTGGAGCCGTCAATCTCAATCATGTCGTGCTCAACGCCGAGCACGGCGCGGAGCTGGCGCTTGATGGCAGCGTCGACCTCAGTGCCGCCGCGATCGATGTGCGGCTGACGATCTCGCAAGCGCCGCCCGCCAATGCGCTGATCGCCGCCAGGCCGGAACTCTCCGTCACCATCAAAGGGCCGCTCGGCGCGCCAAAGCGCGTGCTCGACACCTCGGCGCTGACGAGCTGGCTGACCCTGCGCTCAACCGAGTTGCAGACCCGGCGCATCGAAGCGATCGAGGCGAACCGCCAGCAAGGCGCGGTCGCGCAGGCGCCGCATCCGGACGCGCCAGATCTGCGCCTGCCGGCGGCCGGCGGTGTGGTCGAATCGGCAATACCAGCGAATAGCTCCGCCGCGCCTGCGGCACGCGCGCTCGAGCGCTTGCAGCCGCTCGCGCCGCCGCCGCC
>JASHWN010000104.1 GCA_030044035.1 Xanthobacteraceae bacterium | reverse complement strand
GCCGATGGCGCGGTCGCCATTTGGAATCCCGCGAACGGCCAACGGATAGCGAGCCTGACGGGTCATCCGGGCGCGATCCTCGCATTGGCCGTCTCGCATGACGGCAAGTGGCTCGCTGCCGGCGGCAGCGGCGCGACGGTGCTTATTTGGAACGCCGCGACCGGCGCGGCGGCGCAGAGACTCGCCACGCGGTTCGGCGAAGTGAGATCGGTTGCCTTCTCCAAGGCGGGCGGGCGTTTGGCCGTCGGCGGCGACGATGCAACGATCGAATGGTGGAACGTTGCGACGGGCGAGCGCCTTGCGGCGGTGACCAGCCACGCGCGCAATGTCCAGGCGCTGGCGTTTGCGCCCGACGGAAGCCGCTTCGCGTCAGGCGGCGACGGCACGACGATCGACCTCTGGTCGGCGAACTGATTGGGCAGAGAACATTGTCAGCGCGGCGGGCGCTGATCGAAGCGGCGCTCGAAAATATGTTCGGCGATGCGGTTCTTCAGCATCTCGATCGAGCCGCCGGCGATCATCCAGCCCCGGGTGCGCCGCATGCAATATTCGACCAGCGTCTCGCGGCTATAGCCGAGCGCCCCCATGATCTGCACCGCCTCGCTCGCCGCTTCGAAGCCGGCCTGGTTGCAGGCTGCCTTGGCGATCGCGGTCTCGTACGCCGAAGGCAGGCCGCGGTCGGCATTGGCCGCCGCGCGGTAGAGCAACAGCTGCGCGCCGTCCAGCTTGACCGCCATGTCGGCGAATTTCCATTGCAGCCCCTGGAACTCGGACAGCGGGCGGCCGAATTGCCGGCGCGTCGCCGCATAGGCGCGCGCCGCGTTGAACGCATAGCGGCCACAGGCGAGCGAGCGCGCCGTATTGCCGATGCGCTCGACATTGAAGCCGGCCATTTGCTTCTTGAAGCCGCCGGACCCGAGCAGGACGTTCTCGGCCGCAATGCGGCAGTCCGCAAAGTACAGTTCGCACCATTCCTCGCCGCTCATGAAAGCCGACGGCTTACCGATCTCAAATCCCGGCGTGCCGCGCTCGATCAGCACCGAACCGATTCCATCCAGCCCCGGGCCGAAGCGGACATAGACGAGAAAAACCCGGGCCTCGGCGCTGAAGGTCGAAAACACCTTGCTGCCGTCGATCACGTAATCGCCGCCGTCGGCGCGCGCGCTGGTTTTCAGATCCGTCACCGCGGAGCCGGCGTCCGGCTCGGTCATGCCGAGGCTCATGACCATGCGGCCGGCCAACAGCTCGCCGAGCCACCGCTTCTTCTGTGCCGGTGAAGCGTATTCGGCAAAGGTGCGGATCGGGCCGAAATTGCCGAACTGCACCACGTCGGCGCTGCGCGGGCAGACGGCCGCGACCTGCTCGATCGCGATCACCGCGTCCATCAGCGTGCCGCCCTGCCCGCCGTCTTCCGCCGGCAGCGTGATGCCCATGAGCCCCTGCTCCGCCATCAGCCGCGCCACGTCGAACGGAAAGGCCGGATCATGCGCCCGCTCGAGCGCCCCGTCCGCCAAGTGCTGTTGCGCGAACCGCCGCACCTGCTCGGCAAACAGTTTTTGCTCGTCGTTGAATTCGAAATTCATGGCGCGCCGGCCTCGAAGCTGTTCGTGGAAAAAGCACCACTACTCCCCACCCTGGCGCTACGCCAGCCCCGAGCGCCTGGCGAGTTTAGGTTAATCGCAAACATCTCTGGAGCCGGCCCGTCTGTCGTGAAAAAACGGGCATGGTGCGTTCTTTGCCTTGCGAGTGAGCCATGGTGCTGTTGGCGATCTGGTGCGGTATTGCGTTCCTGAGCGGATGCCTGCTGACGCTGTTGCTTGTGGCCCCGTTTTATAAGCGCGCCGTGCGGCTGGCGACGCGCGACGTCATGGCCGTGTCGCCGCTGACCATGCCGGAAATCCGCGCCGACCGCGATCGTCTGCGGGCGCAATTCGCGGTCGCGATCCGTCGCCTGGAAGTCAATCTTGAGGAGCTGAGAACCAAGAGCGCCGGCCAATCGGCCGAGTTCGGCCGGCAACGCGCCGAAATTTGCAGCCTGAAAGCCGAGCTCGAGAAGCGCGCCGCGCTGATCATCGCGCTGCGTACGCGCCAGCAAGCGCGGCGCGCAGCCAGCAAAAGGATCGTGCGACTGACGCTGCACCTGTTCGTCCGGATCGTGAAACTGCTGTTGCACATGTTCGTCCGTTCGGAGCGGCAACGGCGGCGGGCGCTGCTGTCGTCGCTGCAAGGGGCCGCTGGGAGCCATGCCAGAGTGACGCGTGCCATGAGCAGAGAAGCGGCCTGATCGCTGGCCCGAAATAATGCATCTGTTGCTCATCATCGCTCCCGCGCCAGCACCGGCAGAATGAGCCGCGAGGCGTGGGCGCGGTCGTGATGGATCGTGTCGGTGCCGATCAACGACGGATGATAAGGATGCGAGAACACGCCATCGGTCGCCGGCGAATCGCCGTTGGCAAGCTCGAGCCGGACGCGGTGACCTTGCTTGAACACGTAGGCGACCGGCAGCACCTCGATATCGAACGCGTAGATTTCGCCGGGCGTCAGCGGCTGCGGATTGGTGTGGGTATAGAACGGCCGCTGCGGTGTCGAGCGCGCCATGTCCTTCTCGCGATGCGAGGCCTTGAGCCAACCCTTCGACACCGGCGTATAGGCCGGCTGGTCGCCCTTCCCTCGCGCTGCTTCATCCTGCGGCTGCTGATCGGTCAGCTTGACGATGAATTGCGTGTCGATCGCGGTCGATGAGGCGTAGAGCTTGAGCACGATCGGCCCGGTCACATCGAGATCGGCGGCGAGCGGCGCGCTGACGAAGGTAAGCACGCGCCGCACCGGATCGACCCGGCCATCCGGCCCGATCACCGCGACGCCGTTGACCCATTCCCAATCCGGATAGGTGTAGCTGGTCGGCGCCTCGCCCTCGGCCGGCGCCTCGGTCGACAAGCCGCCGTCGTTAAGCGACGTGACGCTGCCCGACGGGCCTTGCCGCAAATAGTAAGCGACCGGCGTGGCGTGCCGCGGCGGCCACTCCGCTTCGGCGCGCCAGACATTGGCGCCGCGCACGAACAGCCGGATCGGCTCGCTCTCCATAAAGCCGTTGTTCTTGCCTTTGAGGTGCAGGTCGTAGAACGGCAGCAATTCCTTTTCGTGAAACTCGACCTGATCGAACAGGCGGTGCGCCTCGAAGGTGTTGCGCGCGCCGGTCACCACGAGCTTTTTCGGCGCCTTGACCTCCTCGTAGCCGAGGATGTTGCCGCGCAGGTGCAGCCCCATCTTGCCCCAATGGCCGATCGACAGCACCGGACACTTGATCTTGTCGAGCCGCCAATACGGCGAGCGCACCCGCCAGAACTCATCGTCGAGCGGATGATCGATCATGGCGCCGACCAGATCGAAGCGCATCGGCGCGCGGCCATGCCGGCCGGCGAGACGGTGCTGATTGTCGGCGCGCAGCGTCGTGTACCAGACCGAGCGGTACGAACAGTAGATGCCGCCGTGATAGTTGGAGCCGCGATACTGGTCGACCAGGCCGTCGTATGGCGCGATGCATGCGAGGCCCGGCGGGTTGTAGGTCGCCATCAGCCACTGCGCCATGGCGTAGTACGATTGGCCGATGCCGCCGACGCGGCCGTTGCACCAGGACTGGCGCACGATCCAGGCGATCAGCTCGATGTAATCCTGTTGCTCGTTCGACCCCATGAACTCGAATTCGCCGTCGGAGCGCCCGGCGCCGCGCACGTCGGCATGCACATAGGCGTAGCCCTGGCCCACATACCATTCGACCGGCCCGGTCTCGCGCCACAGGAACAGCGGAAACGCCGGCACCTCGTCCATCTCGTATTGATAGGGTGAGGCGGCAAACAACGCCGGAAAGCGGCCCGGCGCGTCCGGCCGGTACACGCACAGCGAAATGCGCACGCCGTCGCGCATGACCACGGCGACGTCCTTTTCGACTTTCATGGCGTAGTCGGGCACGTTTGCCTCACCCGTTTCAATTTCGTTGCGGAAGTTTCCAACGCGTAATGACTAACACCTTCCGCTCGTCCCCGCGAAAGCGTGGACCCAGTCGCTGGATTCCCGCTTGCGCGGGAATGAGCGGCGGTGGTCAAGCGCGGGGTGACGGCTGCGCGCTTAGGCCCTATGGTCAAAGCAAATCCGCCGCGGCATCGTCCGCTGCATACAAGAGTCTTGCTGCGGGAGAAAACGACATGCGGCGCCACTACCAAATCCTGGCCACGCTCGCGCTGGCCGCGCTCGCTATGCCCGGAGCGGCGGCCGCACAGGATTTTCCCTCCCGCCCGATCCGCGCGATCGCCTCGCAGGGCCCCGGCGGCTTGAGCGATCTGTTCATGCGCGCCATTGCCGACGCGATGGGCGCCGCGCATCTCGGCACCGTCGTGGTCGAGGACCGGGTCGGCGCCGAAGGCACGATCGGCGCCAAGGCCTGCGCCGAGGCCGCGCCCGACGGCTACACCATCTGCATCCTCCCCGGCGAGACGCTCATCATCAATCCGGTCATCCACCCCGAGGCGAACTTCGATCCGTTCAAGGCGCTGGCGCCGATTACGATGCCCTATTACCTGACCCAGGTCTTCGCCGTGAACACGTCGCTCAACGTCAAAAACTTCGCCGAGCTCGCGGCCCTCGCACGCGCCAAGCCGAACACGCTCAACTATATGGCACCGTCGCTGTCCAAGGTCGCGTTCATGGAGGCGTTCAACAAAAAGAACGGCACCGACATCGTGCGCGTGCCGTTCAAGGGCGGCGGTGACGCCGTCAACAGCATGCTGACCGGCACCACGCAGATCGCGATCTTCGGCATCGGCAATTTGGTGTCGTTCATTCGCGCCGGCAAGATCGTCG
>JASHWN010000103.1 GCA_030044035.1 Xanthobacteraceae bacterium | reverse complement strand
CGGTTGTTGCGAATAATAGGCCGAGTGCCTTGCGACGGTTGAAGCAAACGGCTGGAACGGGGAGAAAAAAACATCATTAGAATCAATTAATCTGCGTTCTATTGCACGACCCACTTGACAATAATCCTATGACGACTACATGGGCGAAAGCTCGCTCATCAGGGGCGTCAACCGGTGACGTACCGTTTGATGGAGCGAGCGCGGTGCCTGCGTGCGGGCTCGTAACCCGCACCCGGGCGGCTTCGGACCCTGCCCCTCCGGCATTACGACCGGGGCGCGAGGAGCTCGCTGCAGGAGCGCGGACAGTCCGCGCTCTGTCTCAGAATGCGCAGCCCGAAGCTGAGCTGGGGTTAAACCTGGCGAGTGCCGCGACGGAGCGCCGAAAGGCGAGCGCGCCCGCAAGCGGATGTCCGCGGTAACGCGAAACGTCCGTGGCGCGCGCCGCACTGGCTAGCGGATTCGGATGTGCTCATCCGAACTGCCGGTGCGGAGGTTGACTACGCGCCTCTCGGCGCTCCGCCCCCCTTTATTTTTGGGGCGGCTTTCGTGCAGTGGCTTGGCATAGCTCGGGCGCAGAAAGCGCGTCGCGAGAACGATTTCGCCTATGCTCCCTGCGACGCGGCTGAGGAATAACGTTGCGTACCCCACCATCCGGCCTTTATCTGCATCGCCGAACTCCGATGAGGTCTTGATGTCCGAGGCCGCAACGACCGATCAGGGAAAGAGCGCCTTCGTCAGCGCGCCGGACGGTTTGCGGCTGCACGTGCGCCAATACGGGCCGCGGCTCGCGGCGGCGCTCCCTGTCGTCTGCCTGCCCGGGCTGACGCGTACCGTTGCCGATTTCGCAACGCTGGCGCCGGCGCTGGCCGCAGCCGGCCCGCGCCGCGTCATTGCCCTTGATTCGCGCGGCCGCGGCCAGTCCGAATACGACCGCAATCCGGCCAATTACAATCTGTTGGTGGAGCTCGGCGATCTCGTTGCCGTGCTCACTGCGCTCGCCGTCGGCGCCGCGGTGTTCATCGGCAGCTCGCGCGGCGGGCTGCTCGCCATGCAGCTCGGCGTCGCTCATCCAACGCTCATTGCCGGCGTCGTGCTCCACGACATCGGCCCGGTGCTCGAGCCCAAGGGCTTGGCGCGCATCAGGAGCTATGTCGGCAAGCTGCCGCAGCCGCGCAATTTTGCCGAGGGTGCCGAGATTCTGCGCCAGCTGTTCCACGCGCAGTTTCCAAGCCTCACCGCCGAGCAATGGCTGGCTGCCGCCGAGCATGCCTGGCGCATGCAAGACGGCGCGCTGATCCCGACCCATGACGTGCGGATCGCGCGCACACTCGCCGGGATCGACATCGAACAGCCGCTGCCGCCGCTCTGGAACGAGTTCGATTCGCTTGCCCGGGTGCCGATGCTGGTGATCCGCGGCGAGAATTCCGACCTGCTCTCGGCGGCAACCGTTGCGGCCATGGCGGCGCGGCACGCCGGCATGGAGGCGATCGAAGTACCGGGCCAGGGCCACGTGCCGCTGCTCGAAGGCGAGGACATCGTGCGCCGCCTTGTCCAGTTCGTCGCGACGTGCGACGGCAAGCCGATCGCTGCGAGCGGGACCGCATCCTGATGGCTGCCGACCGGATGAATGACCTTCAGGCCGCCTTGTCGCTGCACCGGGCGGGACGGCTGCCCGAAGCGCTTCGCATTTACAAGCGCATTCTCAAAAAATCGCCCGACAATGTCGGCTGCGTCTATTCGCTCGCCATGCTTTACGTCCAACAGGGCGATTACGCCGCGGCCGCCGACATGTTTCGGCGCGCAACGCGCATCAAGCCCGACCTCGTCGACGCGCACTACAATCTCGCCGTCGCGCTCGGCATGTTGGGAAACTACAACGATGCGGCGCTCGCTTACGACAAAGTGCTCAAGCTCGATCCGCGCCACGCCAATGCGCGCAACAATTATGCCACCGCCTTGCTGCACGCCGGCCGGCCGGCCGACGCCGTGCGTCAGTACGACGAGCTCATCGCCCAGGCGCCGGCCTCCGCCGACGCCTATATCAATCGCGGCACCGCACGCCAGGCGCTCAAGCGCGTCGAGGAGGCGCTTGCCGATTACGAGCGCGCCATCGCGCTCAAGCCGAATTTCGCCGAGGCGCATCTCAACCGCGCCAACGCGCTCGCCGAGTTGCGGCGTTCCGACGAGGCGCTCGCCAGCTATCAAAAAGCGCTCGCGCTGCAGCCGGATTTCGCCGACGCCTACAACAACATGGGCAACATCCTTTCCAACCTCGGCCGCTACGAGGAGGCGGTCACCGCCTATGACCAGGGCTTGGCGCTGCAGCCGGAGGATTCCGAAGCGCGCAGCATGCGCTATTCCGCCAAAATGCAGCTGTGCGATTGGAGCAATGTCGAACAGGAGCGCGACCGCCTGCTGGTCGCCATCGAGCGCGGCCTCATAGCCAATCCGTTCGTGGCGCTCGCGCTTTCGCCGTCGGTCGAGGACCATCTGCGCTGCGCCAGGAAATTCAGCCAAGTGCGATTTCCCGCCGCCGAGCCGCTATGGCGCGGCGAGATCTATCGGCATGATCGTATCCGCCTCGCCTATGTGTCCGGCGATTTCCGCGAGCATCCGATCGCCTATCTGACGGCCGCAATGTACGAGCACCATGACCGGTCGCGCTTCGAGGTGACGGCGGTGTCCTTCGGTCCGGAGCAAGAGCGCGGCATCCGGCAAAGGCTGCAAGGCGCGTTCGAGCATTTCATCGACGTCCGCACCAAAAGCGACCAGGAAATCGCCGCGCTGTTGCGCGAGCGCGAAATCGACATCGCCGTCGATCTCGTCGGCTTTCTGGAAAACGCGCGCACCAACGTCTTTGCCAGCCGCGTAGCGCCCATTCAGGTCAACTACATCGGCTTCCCCGGCACGCTCGGCGCCGATTATTTCGACTACGTCATCGCCGACCCTACCGTGGTGCCGCCCGAGCACGTCGCATTCTACACCGAGAAGGTGGCGTGGCTGCCCGACGCCTACCTGCCGACCGACGCCACCCGCGCCGTCGCCGAGGTTACGCCGACGCGCAACGAGCTCGGTTTGCCGGAACGAGGCTTCGTGTTCTGCGCCTTTAACCTGTCCTACAAGATCAATGCCGCGATGTTCGAGGTCTGGATGCGGCTATTGCGCGAGGTCGAGGGCAGCGTGCTGTGGCTGCGCGAATACAACCCGGTCGCTACGCGCAATCTGCGCGCGGAAGCCGAGCGGCGCGGCGTCGGCCCCGAGCGCTTGATTTTCGCACCGCGCGCGCCGCTTGCCGCCGACCATTTGGCGCGGCAACGCCAAGCCGACCTGTTTCTCGACACGCTGCCCTACAATGCCCACACCACCGCGACGGAAGCGCTCTGGGTCGGCCTGCCGGTGCTGACCTGGCTCGGCACGAGCTTCGCCGGCCGCGTTGCCGGCAGCCTCAATCGTGCGGTCGGCATGCCGGAGCTTGTCACCACCTCGCTCGCCGAATATGAGGCGCTGGCGCTCAAGATCGCGAAGGATCCGGCGCTGTGCGCTGAACTGAAGCGAAAACTCGCGCGCAACCGGCAATCGCACCCGCTGTTCGACACCGCGCGCTTCACCCGGCACATCGAAACCGCGTACGCCACGATGTGGCAGGCCTATCAGGACGGCCGACCGCCGGCAGGCTTCAGTGTGCCGAGCGAGGCACAAAGGCGCTGAACTCGGCGGCATACCAATCGAGCATACGCAACAGGCCCTGCTCGAGCGGAATGCGCCGTTCCAATCCGGGATAGACCTTGCGCAGCAGCGTGGCGTCGCAGCTCTTGATGCGCCGGCCTTCGGGCCGGCTCGGGTCGGTGACGACCCGCGGCCGGCGGTCGGCGAGCCGGCAAATCATCTCGACCAGCTCGAGCATCGACACGGTGTCTTCGGTTCCGACATTCACGGTGCCGACGAACCCGGCCTCGACCACGGCCGCGATCGCCTCGGCGCAATCGGCGGCGTGCATATAGTTGCGGCGCTGCGTGCCGGAGCCCCACACCACGACCGGATCGTCGCCATCCATCACCTTCTTGACCAGCATCGGGATGGCTTGTGAGGCGGCGTCGACCCAGCGATAGCGCTCGCCGTAGACGTTGAACGGCCGCACGATGGTGAGCGGCATGGCGGTCGCCTGGGCCACCAGCGTCGCCTTCTGCTCGAGCAGACGCTTGGCCCAGCCGTAGCCCCAGTTCGCCTGCTCCGGTTCGCGGCAAAACACCGGCAGCTCGGCAACCGTGTCGGGCCCGTCGTCCGGATAGACGCAGGACGACGAGCAGACCAGCAGATGCTCGACCGGCCGCCGGACCAGAACATCGAGCAGATTATTGGTGATGCGCTCGTTGTG
>JASHWN010000102.1 GCA_030044035.1 Xanthobacteraceae bacterium | reverse complement strand
TTATTAGATCGCCATACTTCAGCATGTACAGCCAACCGGGATCAATGGCGTCCAATCTATACCATGCCGGAAGAGTCGAATTACTTATTGAGTAGTCGTGCCCTAAATAAAACATGCATCATTTCCTTCGCGAATCGCACCAATGCTCTGATTGTAGCAGCAAGTAGCCCGGATTGAGCGGAGCGCGGGTTTCGCTGCGCTCAACCCGGGCTACGTCCTCTACGCTTTGTTCCTTTCCACAAGAACGCATTGTACATGGACGGACTCGACGCGCCCGGAACATCTTGTTGCTGTGGACGTACTGGCCAAGGCTTTGAAAAAGCGGGCGCGCGAACTGGGACTGTCCCATGCCGCCATCGCGCGCCGCGTCGGCATCGGCACGCGCCGCTATGGGCACTACGTTTCGGGCCGCAACGAGCCGGACCTGGCAACGCTCTCCCGCATCGCCACGGCGCTGCAGAATCCGCCAAACCGTCGCCCAGTGGGGCCGGCAAGAAGAGCGTCACGCTCTACTTGCCGGTGGACAAATGGCGCGAACTGAAAATCCTGGCGACCGTGATGGACACGACCATGGACGCGCTCATGCGGCAGGGCGTCGATCTCGTCCTCGCGGAGCGCAAGACCAAGCAAGTAGCCCGGATTGAGTGAAGCGAAATACGCGGACGGCGGTACTGGCCACAACATTGATCCCGGGTTTCGCTGCGCTCAACCCGGGCTACAGGCTTGCGCCGTTGTTGGCAGCGTCAACACCTTGTCTTGCGCCGGCGAGCGCTTATTGTCGTGGCGTTGGACGGGAGCGCAGCCGTGAAGGTCAGGCGCCGCGCGACGGAGCGACCATGTCGAAACCGGTGATCTTTACCATCTCCGCGATATGGGACGACGAGGCCTCGGTGTAGAGCGGCCATTGCGACGACATTCCTGCCGCCGCCGATGCGCCGACGCTCGACGAATTGCTGGCGAAGATTTCCGCGATGGCGCTCGATCTGTTGCCCGACAATCATCCGGACATCGCACCGAGCGATCTTTTCCTGCAAATTACCGCGCTTCGCGAAGCGGAAATGACCGCGGTATAAATGGCGCCGCAATTCGACCGCCCGCTGCGCGAACTACTGCGCGCCGCCGGCTGCACGCTGGTCAGGCAGGGCAAGGGCAGCCACGAGATTTGGCACAGCCCGATCACCAGGCGGAATTTCGCCGTGCCGGTCGGTATTCCGAGCCGCCACACCGCAAATGCGATCCTGCGCCAAGCCGGGCTACCGAAAGCGTTTTGATCGATCCCGTTGCGCCCGGGATTTTCACGTTCACGCACATACCGTGAAATTACCAGGAGAAGGCAGACGCGGACGACTGAGCCCCGCGCCAGCCCCGGCTTCCCGCGCAAATGCGCGCCGGGTGTCACCCGAATATCACATTGTCCACAGAACGGCGGCGGCGGCGGTGCGCGGACGCGGCGCGGCGTTGATATTGGTCCCCCTCCTAGGGCAGCATACCGGCGTGCGCATGGGTGTTCGGGGCCGGAATCAAAGCGCAGGAGGGCACGTCCTGACCGGATCGCGTTGAGTAACGATGCGGCGCGACGACGCTTCCGCCTTGCTTGTCAGTCCAGTTTCCCGGCCGATTACGAAGTTCTGCAACAGCGGATTTCCGTTGTGTATGGGTTGTGCCGTACCGGTCGGCGTGGCGTTCGGCGCCGCGCTTTTGCAGCACGACGCGCGGCGCGCCGTCTATTTCCGGCTGTGCTGGCTTTGTCCGCGCTCGCCGGCTGCATCACCGTAGGGCCCGATTATAAGCCGGCGCCGGCGCCGGTGCCGACCCACTTCAAGGAGCTCAAAGGCTGGAAGGTCGCGACGCCGAGCGACGCGCTCGACCGCGGCGATTGGTGGGCGCCGTACCGCGATTCGAAGCTCGCGTTGCTGCTGCGCCAGGTCGAGGTGTCCAACCAGAATGTCGCGGTGCAGGCCGCCGCCTACGAGCAGGCGCGCGCGCTGGTCCGCGAGGCGCAAGCCAGCCTGTTTCCGGTGGCGACCGCCAACTACACCGGAACGCACACGCACAGCGGGCCGGCCGCCGCCGGCCTCACCGGCGCCGGCGCGGAATCGACGACCTATGCGACGCAGCTCGACGGCACCTGGGACCTCGACGTCTGGGGCAAGGTCCGCCGCCAGATCGAGGCCAACGCCTCGGCCGCGCAGTCGAGCGCCGCCGATCTCGCCAATGTCAAGCTGTCGCAGCAGGCGCTGCTCGCCACCGCCTACTACAACTTGCGCGCCGAAGACGAGCTGGCCGACCTGTTGAGCCGCACCTTGGTGCAGTATCGCGAGACGCTGCGGGTGACGCAGAACAAGGTCAATGCCGGCTGCTGCGCGCCGCCGCTCACCTCGGTCACGCCGGCCGACCTGGCGCTGGCCAAGGCGCAGGTCGAGAACACCGAGGCGTCGCTGATCAATGTCGGCGTGGCGCGGGCGGAGAACGAGCACGCCATCGCCATGCTGATCGGCCGGCCGCCGGCAGAGCTGACGGTCGCGCACCGCTCGTTGGCGGGCGCCTACCTGCCGCATATTCCGGTCACCGTGCCGTCGTCGCTGCTCGAGCGGCGCCCCGACATCGCCCAGGCCGAGCGCACCATGCAGCAGCAAAACGCGCTGATCGGCGTCGCCGAAGCGGCGTTCTATCCCGACCTGTCGTTGTCCGCGACGCTGGAATGGGTGGGCAAGACGCCGTTCCCGTTCAATGTTGCCAACGAGATCTGGTCGGTCGGCGGCGAAGCGTCGCAAGTGCTGTTCGACGGCGGCTTACGCTCGGCGGAGCTCGACGCGGCGCGCGCGGTGTATTGGCAGAGCGTCGCCAACTACCGGCAAACGGTGTTGGCCGCCTTCCAACAAGTCGAGGACCAGCTTGCCACCATCCGTATTCTGACCCGCCAGCTCGCGGTGCAGCGGCAGGCGGTGGTCGATGCCCGCGAGGCGGTGCGCGTCTATACCAACCAATACACGGCCGGCACCATCGATCTCACCGTGCTGGTCACCGGCGAGGTCACGCTGTTGGCGGATGAGGAGGCCGAGCTGACGATCCGGCAGAATCTGTTCCTCGGCACCGTCTCCCTGATCGAGGCGCTGGGCGGCACCTGGGATACCACCTTGCTGCCGAGCGGCGAGGAACTGGCGAAGTCGTTCTCGCTCCTGCCGAAGCTGCCGACGACCGATGCGGGGGTCGAATATCCCCCTGTATTCCCCGTATCTCACTGATTTGCCAGCGATTTTTTCTTCTGGCCAACACCCCTTCGCCGCAGTTCCCGGCCTTACCTTACAGCCAGCCGTCCATTTGATTAGCAAAGTTTCATTAGGTACGAGGTTGCGGCGCCCGGTATAAATACCGGTTCAGAGGGACCCGGCGACACCCCCCATGTTCATGAAGGAGTTGCCGCGCGCGGTATAAACATCGGTTCAGAGGGAACGGCGACAGCCCCATGGACGAGCGAACACGCACTACGGATCGCGAGCTCCCGCCGCAGCTGCGGCGAACGAGCCCGAAGCCGGACGTGAGCCCGAAGCCGGAGGTCAAAGCCCGGCCGTTTTCCAAAATGCGGCTCGGCATCGGCCTGATCGTCGTCGTGGTGCTGGCGCTCGGCATTTATCAGATTGCGCGGTTCGCGCAGACCGCGCCGGCGCCTGGCGGCCGCGCGCAGCAAAACATCGCGCAATCGGTCGGCGCCTCGACGGTGTCGCTGCACGACGTGCCGGTGGTGGTCATTGGGCTCGGCACCGTGACGCCGCTCGCCACCGTGACGGTGCAGACGCAAATCAGCGGTTATCTGACCGACGTCAAATTCACCGAAGGCGATATGGTCAAGAAGGGCGATCCGCTGGCGCTGATCGATCAGCGGCCGTACGAGATCCTCAAGAACCAGTACGAGGGCCAGCTGGCGCACGACCAGGGCCTGCTCGCCCAGGCCAAAGCCGACCTTATCCGCTACCAGACGCTCGCCAAACAGAACTCGATCGCGCTGCAGCAGGCCGAGGACCAGCAATTCCTGGTGCAGCAATACGAAGGCACGGTGAAGCAGGATCAGGCGCTGGTCGCCGCGCAGGCGCTCAACATCGCCTATTGCAACATTATCTCGCCGGTTGCCGGCCGCGTGGGCTTGCGCCTGGTCGATCCCGGCAACTACGTGACGCCGTCGAGCGCAACCGGCATCGCGGTGGTCAC
>JASHWN010000101.1 GCA_030044035.1 Xanthobacteraceae bacterium | reverse complement strand
CGCATCCGCGAGATGCTGCGCCGCTATAAGCGCATGTCGATGCCCGACCTGCTCAACGTCTCGGTCAACGCCACGCTGTCGCGCTCGATCGTCACCCACGTCACCGTGGCGATGTCGCTGTTGGCGCTGCTGCTGTTCGGCGGTCAGGCGATCCGCAGCTTCACGGCGACCATGATGTTCGGCGTGGTGCTGGTCGGCACCTACACGTCGGTGTTCATCGCTTCGCCGATCCTGATCTATCTCGGCGTCGGCGCCGGCCGCATGGCTGGCGCCGAAGAGCCGGAGACGCCGCCGGCGGCGCCTGCCACGGCTTCGCAGCCGCCGAAAACAGCGGCGCCTGCCCCCCGGCGCGTGCGGGCGCGGCGCTGACAATGGACACGCCGCATCTCCCGCGGCAGGCCCTGATCGACGCTCACGGCGCAGGCGGTTTTCGCTTTGCCGGCCTTTCGCATCGCGGATCGCTGTTATGCCTTCCCGACGGCATCTGGGCGTGGCCCGTCGCGGCGCCGGCCGGGATGACAGCGGAATCCCTGGCTGCGGCGTTTGACCGCGCCGACAGCCTGGACTTTTTCGTCCTCGGGACCGGCGCCCAGCCGTGGGCGCTACCCGAGCCGTTGCGTGCCCGCTTCCGCGAAGCCCATATTTCGGTCGATGCCATGACGACGGGGCCTGCCGTGCGCACCTACAACGTGATGCTGATGGAGAACCGCCGCGTCGGCGCCGCGCTGATTGCGATCGACTGAGCGCCATGGCGGACGTGTCCGGCTATTGCGCCGAACTGGTCCGGGCGGCCGACCGTGACCGCTATCTGGCTGCGTTATTCGCGCCGGCTGAACATCGCGGCGCGCTCTACGCGCTCTGTGCCTTCAACAGCGAGGTGGCGCGCGTGCGCGAGGTGGCGCGCGAGCCGCTGCCCGGCGAAATCCGCCTGCAATGGTGGAGCGACGTGCTGCGCGGCGAGCGCGGCGGCGAAGCAGCTGCCAATCCGGTCGCCGCTGCCTTGCTGGCGAGCATCGAACGCTATCGCCTATCACGGGACCAGTTGATCGAGCTTGTGGAGGCGCGGCGGTTCGATCTCTACGACGAACCCGTGGCGACGCTCGATGAACTCGAGACATACGCCGACAAGACCTCGTCGGCGATTTTTTCGCTCACGTCGCGGATTCTTTGCGGAGCAGATGCCGAAGCGGTGGCAGAACCCGCGGGCCGCGCTTATACGATTGCCGGGCTTATGCGGGTCTTTCCGTTGCACGCGGCGCGACGTCAGCTTTATGTGCCGTTGGAACTGATCGAGCGGCATGCCGTGAAAATGGCGGACATATTCGCGGGCCGATCCTCGTCCGGTCTGAACGCGTGCCTTGCGGAGCTGCGGAACGTGGCGCGCCAGCATCTTGCTGCGGCACGCGGGCAACTGCCGGCGCCGCCGCGCGAAGCACTGTCGGCTTTCCTCCCGTTGGCGCTGGTCGGTCCGACGCTCGACCGTCTGGAGCATTCGGACGCGTTCGCGCCTGCCGAACTCGCGCCCTGGCGGCGGCAATGGCTGCTCTGGCGCGCGGCGCGCAATCCGGCGCGCTTACTCGGCGGCGTGTGGCAAGGCTGACGCGGCCCAGGTTTCGAGATCGGCCAGCGCTCGTGCGCAAATTGCTGCCTTTCGCGCACTGCGCGGCGTGCCGGCGACAGGTGGCGGGAACAGGCCGAAATTGACGTTCATCGGCTGGAACGAGCGCGCGCCGGCCTCGATCGTCCCGATGTGACCGCCGGTAATGTGATTGAGCAGCGCGCCGTGGGCGGTGGTAGGGGGCGGCAAAAGCGGCGCTTCGCCGAGCCGCTCCGCGGCGGCGAAGCGGCCGGCCAAAAGTCCGATCGCCGCGGATTCCACATAGCCTTCACAGCCGGTGATCTGGCCGGCGAAGCGCAGCCGCGGCGCCGCCTTCAGCCGCAAGGTTGCGTCGAGCAGCTTCGGCGAATTGAGAAATGTATTGCGATGCAGACCGCCGAGCCGGGCGAACTCCGCATGCGCCAGCGCCGGGATGGTGCGGAAAATGCGCACCTGGTCGCCGTGTTTGAGCTTGGTCTGAAAGCCCACCATGTTGAACAGCGTGCCGAGCTTATTGTCCTGGCGCAGCTGCACCACCGCATAGGGCTTCGCGCCCGGCCGGTGTGGATTGCGCAGTCCGAACGGCTTCATCGGGCCGTGGCGCAGGGTTTCGCGGCCGCGTTCGGCCATGACTTCGATCGGCAGGCAGCCGTCGAAATACGGTGTGTCGGTTTCGAACTCGTGGAACGCGGTCTTCTCGCCGGCGAGCAGGGCGTCGACAAAGTCCTCGTATTGCGCGCACGTGAGCGGACAATTGACGTAATCGGCGCCAGAACCAGCCGGTCCGGTTTTGTCGTAGCGCGACTGGAACCAGGCAATGTCGAAATCAATGGACTCGCGATGCACGATCGGCGCAATGGCGTCGAAAAAGGCAAGCGAATCTTCACCCGTAAGCGTTCGCAGCGTCTCGGCAAGCGCTGGCGAGGTGAGGGGGCCGGTGGCGACAATGACGCTGTCCCAATCCGCCGGCGGCGCACCGACTTCCTCGCGGTGAACGGCAATGAGCGGCTCGGCCGCGATGGCCGCGGTGATCGCGGCGGCAAAGCCGTCGCGATCGACGGCGAGCGCACCGCCCGCCGGCAGCTTCCAGATGTCGGCCGTCCGCATGACCAGCGAGCCAAGCCGGCGCATCTCCTCGTGCAACAAGCCGATGGCGCTGCCTTGCGCGTCGTCGGAGCGGAACGAGTTGGAGCAGACCAGCTCGGCGAATTGCGCGGTTTTGTGCACTGGCGTCGAGCGGGCCGGCCGCATTTCGTGCAGCAGCACCGGCACGCCCTGACGCGCGATCTGCCAGGCGGCCTCGGAACCGGCAAGCCCGCCGCCGATAACGTGAATGGGGCTTAATTTGCGCATCAGCCGCCAAGTTAGGCGTCCGGCCGAGCGGCGGCAATGCGCGGGGCGCGCGGCCAACAATTTGGCTCGCGCGCGCGCCTCTGCTATAGGCGGGCCATTGCACCGCGCAAGCGCGCGCAGAGGCCCAAATGTCCGTCGATGGCGATACCGTCCGCCGCGTGGCGCGCCTGGCGCGGATTGCCGTCGCCGACGACGAGGTCGAGCCTTTGCGCGGTGAGCTCAACGCCATCCTGGCGTTCGTCGAGCAGCTCGGCGAGGTCAATGTCGAGGGTGTCGAGCCGATGACCTCGGTTACGCCGATGGCGATGAAAATGCGCAACGACGACGTGACCGACGGCGGCATTGCGGATGACATCGTGCAAAACGCGCCGGCGCGGGACGATCACTTCTTCGTTGTGCCGAAGGTGGTGGAATAATGTGCCTCGCCTGCGAGCAAGATGCGATTTGGCTGGCTTATCTGGAAAGCCGCGGTCTCATTCGGCGTGATGATCCGGCCGCTGTGGATGCTTTGTTCAGCGCCTTCCCGGTCCAGCCACTGCCGGTGCAAGGCAGCGGTGATGCG
>JASHWN010000100.1 GCA_030044035.1 Xanthobacteraceae bacterium | reverse complement strand
GTCGGCCGGGCGCTTGGGCGAGAAGCGCACCAGCGGGTTGATCTTGCGGTCGGCGATCCAATCGGGCGGGATCGAGCTCCACGAGGCGCAGTCGCCTTCGAGCTCGCCGCGCTCGATCGCGAGCCGCTCCTCGGCGCTGCCGGGATAGCCGGCGACCTGGCGCACCGGCGCAGCGAAAATTTTGCGCAAGATGGCGCCGTTGACATAGGCCTGCGAGCCCTTGGCGGTGGTGCCGATCAGAAACTGCCGGCGCGCCATCATGTCGTGCCAGTTTTTGATGCCGGTTAAGGCCCAGGCGTAGCAGACCCGGATGTCGCGCAGCATGTTGCCGATCCAGCGATAGTTCGAGAACTTGACCTTGGTGGTCTCGGGCATCGCGATCGATTCCGTGATCAATCCCGGATCGAACATGGTGATGACGGTGCCGTCGGCCGGCGCGGTGGCATCGAGATAACGCACCGCCAGCAACGTCGCAGCGCCCGGCATGTTCGCAACGATGACGTTCGGATTGCCGTCGATATGCCGGCCGATATGGCGCGCCAAGGTGCGGGCGTAAAAGTCGTAGCCGCCGGCCGGCGAATAGCCGACCACGATGGTGATCGTCTTGCCCTCGTAGAACGGCCGATCCTGCGCACCGGTCGGCGCCGCGGCCGTCGTCATGAGAGCGAACGCGGCGAAAAAAGTCGCTGACACACTCACCGTGGCGCGCATCCGTTTCTCCTTGTTGGGCGAAGCCAGGGTGCGCCGCGCCTAAGCCATCGCCACGTTCACGCACGAGCAGCCTTTGGGGGGTACGCTCGCCCGGCCATCATGCAAATTTCCGTTGGATTTGCGCAATTTGTCAAAAGTAATTCCCCCGAAATCTAACGAAACGAGTTGTGTGCTCGGCAGCTTACGAAACAGCGGTGCCACGGTCCGCGCGACCTTGGCCGGCGGAGCGCCGGCATTGTCTCGCTATTTTGGGCAGCTGTTGCCGAAAATTTCGCCGGCAGTTCCCCCCTTGCTTTTCGGTTTGCGGCTGTGGGCGTCGGTGTCTCTGGCCCTCTATGTCGCGTACTGGCTGGAGCTCGACAATCCGTTCTGGGCCGGCACCTCGGCGGCAATCGTGTGTCAGCCGCGGCTCGGCGCGTCGCTGCGCAAGGGCTGGTTCCGCCTGATCGGCACCCTCGTCGGCGCCGTGATGAGCGTGATCCTGGTGGCATGCTTCCCGCAGGATGGTGTGCTGTTTCTCGGCGCTCTGGCCTTGTGGGGGGCGGCGTGTGCATTCGCAGCGACGGTGTTGCGTAACTTCGCCTCCTACTCGGCCGCGCTGGCCGGGTACACGGTGGCGATCGTCGCCGCCGAACTCCTCGGCGCCACCGGCGGGGTGAATGCAAATGCCGCTTTCCTGACTGCCGTCACCAGGGCGAGCGAAATCTGCATCGGCATCGTCTGCGCCGGCCTCGTTCTTGGCCTGACCGATCTCGGCGGCGCTCCGCGCCGGCTGGCGGCGCTGTTCGCGGCGCTGGCGGCCCAAATCACCGCTGGTTTTATCGCCGAGTTGGCATCGGGCGCGCGCGAACCCTTCGACACGCAGGCGGTTCGCCGCGAATTCATCCGCCGGGTCATCGCGCTCGATCCGATTATTGATGAATCGCTCGGCGAGTCCGCCCGCCTGCGCTATCATTCGCCGGTCTTGCAAAGTGCGGTTGACGGCTTGTTCGGTGCGCTGTCCGGCTGGCGCGCGGTGGCCAACCACCTGGTCCGGCTGCCAAGTGATGCAGCCCGGCAAGATGCGGCCGTCATCCTGCAAAGCCTGCCGCAAGAGCTGCGCGCGCTGCCCGAACAAGGCGAGCCGATGCGCTGGATCGCCGACCCGATCGGTCTCTACCGGTCCTGCGCGAGCGCCATGCGGCGCTTGATCTCGCTCCCGGTCGGCACGCCGTCGCTGCGCCTGCTCGCCGACAAGACGGCGCTGGCGATGGCGGGCATGATGGGCGCACTCAACGGTCTGGCTTTGCTGGTCGCCGACCCCGCTCGACCGGTCGAGCGCGGCTTTTACAGCCTGCACGTGCCCGATTGGCTGCCCGCTTGGGTGAATGCGGGGCGCGCCTTCGTTGTGATCGTTGCCGTCACGCTGTTCTGGATCGTCACTGCCTGGCCGAGCGGTGCTGCAGCCATCCTGTTCGCCACCGTGGTCGTCCTGCTGCTCTCGCCGACCGCCGATGCGGCCTACGGCGCAGCCCTGGTGTTTTTGGCGGGGGCCATGCTCGACGTGGTTCTCGCGGCGTTCGTCGCCTTCGCGGCGCTGCCGGCATTTGCGACCGAGACCTTTGCCGCCTTCGGCCTGGTCATTGGCCTTTGCCTGGTTCCGATGGGCGCCCTGCTGGCAGCAGCGCGGCAACCTTGGCAGATCGGCATGTTCACCGCGATGACGTTGCTGTTCATGCCGCTTCTGGCGCCGACGAACCCGGTGACTTACGACACGGTGCAGTTCTACAACACCGCGTCGGCGATCGTTGGCGGTGCCGGCACCGCGGCGCTGTCGTTTCGGCTATTGCCGCCATTGTCGCCGGCATACCGCACGTCCCGGCTGTTGGCGTTGACTTTGCGCGATCTGCGCCGCCTGGCGAGCGGGCGTGCGCCGCGCGATTGGGAAGGCCGCATCAACGCCCGGCTCTCGGCCATGCCGAATGCCGCGACGCTGTTGCAGGGCGCGCAGTTGCTGGCGGCGCTGACTGTCGGTCACGACATCATTCGGCTGCGTCATATGATGCGCCGGCTCGGCGGTGATGCCGATCTCGAACCGGCGTTGGCTGCATTGGCACAGGGCGACAGCGCGAGCGCGACCGCACGTTTCGGCCGCCTCGATGCGGCGCTCGCCACGCGGGTTGGCGGCCGCGCCTTGACTGAAACCGCGCTGCGGGCGCGTGGCATCATCCTCGGACTCTGCGAATTGCTGGTGCAGCACACCGATTATTTTGACGGCGGAGACCGCCCATGAGGTTCACCGAAGTCAACCTGTTCGGCGTCTATGTCGCGCCGCTGTCGGTGATGCTGGTCGCCGCCTGGTTCGTGACCATCGCACTGCGCCGGGTCGCCGCCCGCTGCGGGCTGCTCCGCCATGTCTGGCATCCGGCGCTGTTCGTGTTCGCCGTTTACGTGATCGTGCTGTCGTCGATGGTCCTTATCGTCGCAAACTGGGATCGCCATGTCTGAAGCTGAAATAAAAGTCTGAAAAGTCTGAAAAGTCTGAGGCTGAAATAAAACATGTCTGATGCTGAAATAAAATCAGGCGCCCAAACGGAGTCGAAGGGACTGCCTGCCGTCGCCTCGCCCGAGCTGGCCGCCCGCGATGCTGCGTCGTCGCCCGGCGCAAAAACGCTCGACCTGCGGCCGCGGCGTCGGCGGATCATGCCGTTTCTGATCACGCTGGCGGCGATCGTCGTCGCGGTGCCGCTCGGCTGGATGATGTGGAACGTTTACATGGTTGCGCCGTGGACGCGCGACGCCACCGTGCGCGCCTACGTCGTCACCAAGGCGGCCGAGGTCGCGGGGCGCATTGTCGAATTGCCCGTGGTCGCCAACCAATACGTGGGCAAGGGCGGTCTCTTGATGGTGATCGATCCGATCAACTATCAGATCGCCGTCAGTCAGAACGAAGCGGCCGTGCAGCAGGCGCAGGCGAGCGTCCAGAATCTCGACGCGCAGATAAAAGTCCAGCAGGCGCAGATCGCCGTCAATCAGGCGCAATTGGATCAGGCGCAGATGGATCTCGGCCGCTACCAGGCCTTGAAGAGCCAGAACTCGATCGCCGCCCAGCAGGCCGAGGATCAGGCCTACACCGCAATGACCGCCCAGGCCAACCTCAATCTGGCGCAGCAGCAGCTCGAAGCGCTCAAGGCGCAGAAGCTGAGCGCCGAGGCGACGCTCGCGCAAGCCCAGACCCAACTGCACCAGGCCCAGGTCAATCTCGAGCGCACGCGCATCGTCTCGCCGGTCGACGGCTACGTGACCAACCTGTTGGCGCAGGTCGGTGACTACGCCAATGTCGGCACCAACATCCTCTCCCTGGTCGACGCCGACTCGTTCTGGGTCGACGGCTATTTCGAAGAGACCAACCTGGCGCCTATTCGCGTCGGCGATCCGGCGCAAATCAAGCTGATGGGCTACAGTGCGGTCGTGCGCGGTCACGTCGACAGCATCACCCGCGCCATCGATGTCTCGAACGCGCAGCCCGACAATCAGGGGGTGGCTACCGTCAATCCGATCTACACCTGGGTGCGCCTCGCCCAACGCATCCCCGTCCGCATCCACATCGATACCGTTCCGGACGGCGTTCAGCTCGCCGCCGGCATGACCGCCACGGTGCAAATCGATCCGCGATGACGTCGAGGAAGTAGACGTTTTCACTTCGGCAGGAACGCCTCGGTATAGAGCTTCGACATGTCGGGCGGCGAGGCGACGAGTTTTTGCTCGACGAAGGCGCGCTTGAGATTGTTGAGGGAGGCGGCGTCGAATTTGCAGTCCTTGCTGAACATGCCCCTGGTGACGTCGTATTCCTTTGCCATCACGCTCTCGGGATAACCGGTGACTTCGCTCTCGATCTTGACCGTCTCGGCTTTGTGCGTGGTGATGAAATCGACGGTTTCGAGCCAGGCCTTAAGGAAGCTGCGCAGCGCGTCGGGATCGGTCGCGATCAGGTGCTGCGTCGCGTAGATGGCGCCGGCGGCGACATTGCCGACGTATTGCGACACCGGAATGAGCAGCCGGCCCTCTTGCTTTTCTTCCCAGTTGAAGATGTTGGAGGTGACCGCGATGTCGGCGTCGATCGCGTGGGTGCGGAACGCGGCGAGCGTAGCCGCGGCGCCGTTGCCGATCGCGACGCGCGTTACGCCGTCAGGGCCCCAGCCCTCGTGACTGCCCAGTTCGCGGGCCAGCCAGTCGGTCAGCGAGCCGGCGCTGGAAATGCCGATCTTCTTGCCCTTGAGCTCGCCGATCGAATGGATCGGCGAATCCCACGGCACGGCGATGCCGATGAACGGGATCGGCGGCGCGTCGTCGCACACCGCGATGATCGGCGCGCCCTTGGCGACGAACGCCATCTCGGTGCCGGCGCCGACGCCGATGTCGATGCTGCCCGCCACCATGGCCTGCGACACCTTGCTGCCGCCGGTGAAGTTCGCGATCTTCACGTCGAGCCCGTGCTTCTTGAACAGGCCGAGTTTGTCGGCGACGTTGACCGGCAGGATCGGCGACGCGTTGGCGTCGGCCTTGCCGACATTGAGCGTGCCGCCCGCGAATGCCGGCGACGCGAAAACCGCCGATTGGCATGCGACCAAAAACGCGGCGAGCGCGATGCTCCGCGAAGATCTCTTCTGCATCATGTCCTCCCTGGTTGCGATCGCCGCACCACGACCGGATCACTCCGCCTCGATGTTGGCCTCGCGCATGACCTTGGTCCATTTCTGCGCGTCGTCGACGAACAGCTTGCGGAAATCGCCGCTGCTGCCGGTAAGCGGGATGCCGCCTAGCTCGCCGATGCGCCCGCGCAGCGCCGGATCGTTGAGCCCGGCATTGATCTCCTTGTTGAGCTTCTCGACGATCTCCTCCGGTGCCTTCGCCGGCGCGCCGATGCCGAACCAGACGGTTGCTTCGTAGCCGGGCAGAAACTCCGCCACGGTCGGCAGCTCGGGAAAAACCGGCGAGCGCGTCTTGGTTCCCACCGCCAAGGCCCGCAGCTTGCCCGATTTGATGTAGCCGACCAGCGTCGGCATCGCCTCGAACATCACGTCGGCACGTCCGGCCAACAGATCGGTCAGCGCCGGAGCAGCGCCCTGGTACGGCACATGAAGCAGATTGATGCCCGCCATCAGCTTGAGCAGTTCGCCGGCCAATTGCGGCGTCGTGCCATTGCCGACCGAGGCCATCACGATCTTGCCGGGATTGGCCTTGGCATAGGCGATGAACTCGGGGACGGTCTTGGCCGGAACGGCGGGATTGACCACCATGACCAGCGGCTCCAACGAAATGCCGCAGACCGGCGCGATGTCGCGAATGATCTCGAAACCGAGGTTCTTGTAGTACGTAGCGCTGATGACCGCCGACGTGCTGACCAAGAGCAGCGTGTAGCCGTCGGCCGGCGCGCTCACCACCGAGGCGATGCCGATCGTGCTGCCGGCGCCGGGACGGTTCTCGACGACGAACGGCTGATGCAGGCGCTGCGACAGCCATTGGCCCATCAGCCGCGCGAAAATGTCGGTCGGGCCGCCGGCCGGAAAACCGACGACGATGCGCACCGGCCGGCTCGGATAGTCGAGCGCCGATGCAGGACGTGACGCAGCCGGCAGCGCGGCAGCGCCGGCTGCCAGATGCAGGAAAGTTCGGCGCGGAAGTTTCATCGCGATGCCTCCACGGGCGCACAATGGGACTATACCGCATTCCTCAAGGTGGAATAAGAATCGGCGTGGCCGTTCCAGGGAGGAAACGATGAGACACTTTGTCCATGCCGCACGGGCCGTTCTGATCGGCCTCGCGGTGTTGCTGGCGCCGGCGGCTCGGGCGGACGACGATACGCTGCAGGTCGGGCTGGTCGGCGCCATCAGCATGACGCACTGGCCGCTGCTGATCGGCCTGAAAAAAGGCTACTACGCGGCCGAGCACATCAAGCTCGATCTCATTCACACCCAATCGAGCGGCGCCGTGCTGCAACAGCTCGCCGCCGGCTCGATCGAAGTCACCGTCTCGGCGGCGCTGACCGAGCCGCTTTACGCCATCAGCAAGGGCGCGCCGATCAGCCTGGTGCGGCTGGAGATCCAGATGCCGCCTTACGCGATCGAGGCCAAGGCGCAGTACAAGAAGCTGGAGGACCTGCGCGGCAGGACCATCATGATCGACGCGCCGACCGGCATCACCAAGATTTACGTCGAGCGCATGCTGGTGCCGCACCATGTCGATCCGAGCACGGTCGATTACGTCTATGCCGGCGCCACCGGCGCGCGCTTCAACGCGCTGATGTCCGGCGCGGTCGATGCCACCATCCTGCTGCCGCCGTTCAGCTTCAGCGCCGAGGAGCGGGGCTACAGCAATTTGGGCCTGGTCGCCGATTACGCCGGCGACCTGCCGTTCACCGGCGCCGCCGTCAACACCAATTGGGCGTCGAAGCATCCGGATGCGCTGCGGCGGTTTCTCGATGCGCACAACAAAAGCGTGCAGTGGTTCCTCGATCCGCGCAACCGCCAGGAGTCGATCGACATCATGGTGGAAGCGAGCAAGCTTAAGCCCGAAGTCATCGCCAAGACTTATGACTTTCTGCGCAGCCGTCCCTATTTCGAGCCGACCGGCCGGGTATCGAGAGGCAAGATGGCGGCGCTCCTTGCCGCGGTGAAACAGCTCGGCGATTTTCAGGGCGCGACCGACGTCGCGCGCTATGTGCTTCCCGGCATCGGCCAGCTGGGCGATTGAAGCGTGACGTCGTCAGAGGCCGTGCGCGCTCGACGGCGCGACTTAGCGCGCGCTTTTCTTCGATTTCGCCTTGCCGGCGGCATGAGGGGCGTCACGCGCCGCCTTTTTCCCGGCTTGCTTGGAGCGCTTCGGTTTGGCTTTTTCGGCTGAAGCACGTTCAGCCGCTGTTGCGGCGTCGCGCTTTGCCTGCATCGCCACTGCGGCATCGCGAGCTTTTCCCTCGGCCTTTCCGGCCGCGGGGACCTGCTTGGCGGCCGCACGGTCGGAGGCGTCCGCCGCCGGCGGTTGTTGGCGTTCAGGGGCAGCCGGGTCGGCGGCTTTGGCGCGGAACTTCTCCAGCGCCGCCTTCTGGGCTTGTGCCGCCGCCTTTTGCCGTTCTTTGAAATCCGGCTCCTTGAACCACGCCATCTGTTCCTACCTCTTAAGAGCCTTAGTTCGATTTCAGTCTTGGACGCGTGTTCGCCAACCAAGCGCGGTAACTAAAATGCGCTCGCCGGTTTCCGCACTTTGCCAAAGCGGGCTCGTCCATCGACGCAGGAACCACAAATCGTGTGTAACGCCTATATAGCTCGTGAGAGTCGATAGCAACTCGCTTAGCCAAGAGGGCCAACCGCCTGCTAGCCGCCATTGGAGCAATCGCCGTGAACGGACGAAGGCCGGCGACGAGCCGCTGGGCCAACTGCGAGACCTCGTTACTATGGGGTGGCCGGCGCCTCGACCAGCGTGTTCGAGTTATCGACGCGATCGTAAACCGATACGTGCACAATCGGATAATTCTTTTTGATGACCAAAGCGGCTGCCTGAGCGTCTTCCGAGGTCGCGTAGGAGCCCTTCGTTTGCCGGTCGACTTGGAGCAAAAATCGGCCCTGCTCGGGCCGCTTGCGTTGCGAGAACACTTCGTCGACTTCTTGTTCCGAATTGTCCTTTACGGGCATTTTGATTTGGCGCGTCGCCATTCGTCGTCCTTTTCGAGAGGTGGCCTTTGGGGAATGTCCGTATGTAGCGGTCGCAGATGTCGGCCGCCAGTCCCAGCCATGCGGCGCGGCACATTGTGGCCCGTGAAGTTAACTCACCTCGTCGGCGGAATTTCGCCGGGCAGCGCAGACTACAGAGCAGGGAATGCGGCAGCCCGTTCAGTGCTTGCGCGCATCGACGCGGTAGCCGACGATCGTCGTCTCGCCGAGCGCCTTGGCCGCTTCCAGCCGGTGCAGACCCTCGACCAGCACGAAGCGAGCGCCGTCCGGCCGCACCAGGATTGGCATCTGCTGCCCTTGTTCGAGCATGCTGGCGGCGATTTCGTCAACGCGCTTCTGTTCCAGCGTAGCGCGTCGCTTGACTGGCACGTAAATGTCGGCGACGGCGAAAATTTCGCGCTTCATCGGGCTCCGGAGCCAAAGTTCAGGAACGGAAGATTAGCAGGTTTGCGGACGGCCGCCACCCGCCGTGACATCTACCGGAAAGGGGGGATGTTCCGGGGCCTTGGAAGCGGCGCCGCGGGCGGCCGCTTCTTCCAGGCGCTCCCGCGGCCGGCCGCGGTTTCATCGGCAACAGACAAACGACAGGCTGCCTGTTGTAACGATCAAGCTATACCCGGCTCATTGAGGAAATGGTAGGAACGGCGTTTCGGGATGGCTTCTTGAAGCGTTGGGCGTCCGCCATTCTGTTGTCGACACAGAGAGGCCTTTATCGATGCGATACCGAGCGATCGGACCAGCCTTGCTGCTGCTGTGCTGTCTTGCCGGAACGCCGGCACTGGCTGCGGTCGACATGGGCCTGCCCGTCGCGACGCTGAAAGTCGTGGTCACCAATGGCGGTGTGGATGCCGGAGACAAAGGAGGGTTCGAGGTTCGCCCCGCCGGACAACACACCGCAGACGTCATCGCCTATGAACGGACCGTTTTAAGAACCGGCGGGTCGAGCTGCGGCGGATGAATTGTCATTGAGTAGGGCGCGGGCTCGCCTGGATATCGTGCCGCCGCCGTTTTGAGCGGGGCGCTTTTGTCGCGTGCCGCATCGGCGCCATGGTGGTGACACGATGGCGGGCTATGGCCGCACTCATCTCTGACTTGGCACTCCCTGGCACTCACACGAGCGAGCATGCCGATGCGACCCTGGATCGTCTATGTCATTGCTGCCGTGTTCTTTGTTGGCGGCTATGCGATCAGCACTATCGATTGGTCGGCGACGCGCAGTCGCCCTATTCCATGCGGCGGCGGCGGCAAAACCGTGTGGCACGAGACCGTTCCGGATCAAACGAAGCGAACGCCGCCAGCGCCGCCGATTTTGCTGCCGCGGCCCGCGACCGAGCAGACCGAAGGTTCGCAGCGCGAACCGCCCGCCGGCGCAGCCCCCGCGGCCGCCGAGCCGCAACCCCATTTCTGCTGACGCAGACGACCTCGGCGCGCCTTACCGGGAACGTTTCGTCTGCTTTTCTCGCAAAACCGTTGCGCTGTCGCGTCGGTCCGCGGGTTTGGTTTGAACGGCGACAATCTCCTTGAGCGCTTGCTCGGCATCGTCCTCGGAGCGTGTTGCGCCTCGCGTCGGCCGCGCCGCGTTTTGCCTCCAAGACTTCGATTTCGTAGCCCGGCTCATGTTCTGTTCCTTTCGCCGAATACGTCGACCAGCACGCGATGCGGTGCCGCCAAAACGGCTGTGCCCGCCAGCGTGCTCGCGGCGGCAAGGACGAATGCGGCGGGCAATCCCAAGATGGCGGCCATCCCGCCGAACGCGAGCGGTCCGATGATGCAGCCGCTCAGCGGGAAAAGCTGGGCGGCGCTGGTGAGCGCGCCGACCTGCCCGGGCGGCGATCGCTTGGCCACTTCGCCCAACAACACCGGCAGATAACCGGCGGCGCTGACGCCGTAGATAGCTGCGACAGCGTAAATGGCGACAAGCGGCCAGTACGGCGTCATCGCGGCGGTGCAGAGCGCGGCCGCGCTCATCAGCGTGCCGATGATGGCCATGACCGCGTGGACCGGAAGGACACGATCCGACAGCGCCGCCCAGCCGACCTGACCAATCATTCCGGCCGCTTGTGAGACGCTGAACGCTATTCCGGCCGTGACCAGGCCGAGCCGCAGATCGGTGACCAGATAAACGACGAAGAAGGAACGCAGGCACACTTGCATGCCGTTGAAGGTGAGGCTCGCCGACAGCAGCGCCGGCATGCCGGGCACGGCGAGCAGGTGCCTGACCGGATCGAGCGGGCGAAACGCGGCAGGTTTTGCGGCTGTGGCCGCGCCGTTGAGCCAATTGATTGAAGGCAGCAAGGCAATCGCCAATGCCAACCCGATGGCGGCGAGTTCGACGGCGGCCATGCGCCATCCGGAATGGGACGCCAGAATGGGCACGAACGCGCCCGCCAGCACGCCGCCGAGCGGCACGCCGGTTTGTTTGATCGACATCACCAGGCTCGCGGTCCGCGCCGTGGTGCGCGGCCCCAGCATCTGCGAGCTCGCCGGGTTCATCGCCGCGGTGCCGCAGCCGATCGCGAAAGCTGCGGCTGCGGCAGCGCCGGCATAGGGCGGCAGCAGCAGCACGAGCCCGGCGCCGGCGACCACGACGCTCGCCAGGCTCAAGCCCATCCCGCCGATCCGGAACAGCAGCGCCGGAACGTGGAAGCTGACCAGAAAGGCGGTGATGTAAACGACGGTCGGATAAAACGCGACGATAGCCGGATTCCAGCCGCGCTCCGCGGCGATCGCGGGCGCCAGCACCGGAATGCTCGCTGCGAACAGCGACATCGTCGTCTGGACGACGAGGCATATGAAGACCGCCGCCAGCACGTCGAAATAAGTCCCGGCGAAAGCCGGTTGCGCGATGCGGGACATTGCCGAGCCTTTCCGGCCTGCTCCACGGCCGCATCCGCTTTATAAGAAAAACCACCAGCCATAACAGATACAGACGATTGAAATTATATCCATAACAGTTATGCTGCGCCGATCTGTACGGGTCAGGACTCGACAGCGGGAGCCGGCGTAACGTGCCGACACATCCTCATTTCCGCTACGAGGAAGTGGCGAATTTGATCACCGGGCTGGTGGATTCCGGAACGCTGCCTCCCGGATCACGAGCGCCGTCGCTGCGCGAGATCAGCAAACAGCAGCGCGTCAGCCTGTCGACTGCGCTGCAGGCCTATCGCCTGCTTGAGGACCGCGGTGTTCTGGAAGCGCGACCGCAGTCGGGGCATTACGTCGCCGCCCGCGCGGCGCTGCGTCTCGAAACACCGGCGATTTCCAATCCGCCCGGCAAGGCCGCGCCGGTCGTCATCGCGGCGACGCTGTTGAAGCTGATGCAATACTCGGTGGACCCGCGGTTGGTGCCGCTGGGCGGCGCGATCCCGAGTGCCGAATTGTTGGCGGCGGCGCGGCTCGATCGATTTCTGGCGCGAGCGGCACGCACCAAGGGGATCACTTACAACACATACAGCGAGCCAAAAGGCGAGCTGCGGCTGCGTCAGGAGATCGCGCGCCGCGCCGTGCGCTGGGGCACGGTCGTTTCGCCCGAAGACATTATCATTACGTCGGGTTGCCTGGAGGCCATCGCGCTGGCGCTGAGCGTCGTGACGCGGCCCGGCGATACCGTTGCCATCGAATCGCCGACCTATTTCGGGTTGCTGCACTCGCTCGAAGCCCTCGGTCTCAAGGCGCTGGAACTGCCGACCCACGCCGCTGACGGAATCGATCTGGCGGCGCTGAAGAGCGTGCTTGAGCGCAAAGGCATCAAGACCTGCCTGTTTTCGTCCTGCTTCAACAACCCGCTGGGCTGCACCATGCCCAACGACAACAAGCTGAAGGTGCTGGCGCTGTTGGCAAAACACCGCGTCACGCTGATCGAAGACGACATCAACGGCGACATCTACTTCGGCGCGCAACGGCCGCTGCCGTTCATGGCGCTCGACCGGTCCGCCAACAACATCATCTATTGCAGCTCGTTCTCCAAGACCGTGGCGCCCGGCTACCGCATCGGCTGGATGGTGACCAAGACGGCGGCGCAAATGCAAAGCGTGCTCGAACGAAAGCTGGTGTTCACGCTGTCCGGCCCGGCCTTGCTGCAGGCCGCGTTTGCCGACTTCCTGGCCTCCGGCGGTTACGACAATCATCTGCGCCGGATCAGGCGCGCTTTCGAAAATACCATCGGCCAGATGAGTCGCGCCGTCGAGCGGTCGTTCCCCGCGGGCACCAAAGTGAGCCGCCCGGCCGGCAGCTTCGTGCTCTGGGTCGAACTGCCGAAGTCGGTGCGGACCGCGGCGCTGTTTGACGAGGCGCTCAAGAACGGCATCTGCTTTGTGCCGGGCGATGCGTTCTCGGTCAGCGGCCGCTACGGTCATTGTCTGCGGCTGAGCTGCGGCCACGCATGGAATGAGCGTATCGAAAAGGGCGTTGCGAAATTGGGCAAGCTGGCGTCCGCCGCCGCCGCGCGATCGGCAGGGGTAGCAAGCCGTTGAGCAAGATCGTGTAGCTCGGGTTGAGCGCTGCTTGACGAAACCGTAGACTTGGCTGAGCCCGAGCCCCGTTCCCTGGGTCAGATTTTGCCGTTGATAACGGCCGGCCTGTTGAACAAGCAGATAGCAGCCCAGGTCGGTTTGAGCGAGGTCACGGTGAAAGTTCATCGGCACAAGCTGATGACCAAGCTGAATGCCAAGAGTTTGCCCGACCTGGTAAGAATGGCCGGTGAATTGGGCAATAAACGCCGGTCTTGAACTGCTTTGCTGCGGCCGCGCAGGATTTCGGTCGAAGATCGCTTGCCGTTCCCGGTCGCCGGAAGCGGTCGCCGCGCTGGTCCGTCACGATGTCACGTCTGCCTGACGGGAATCTCAATTCGACAATTCACGCCGTCTTTTGCAAACACCAGATCGACCGCGCCGCCGAGTTCGTGAGGTATGAGATTGCGTATGAGAGTAGTGCCGTAGCTGGATGGGTGCTCGGAACCCACCGGCGGACCGTCAAGCTCGCGCCAGACCAGGTCCAGGTTTGTCGCGGCTCCGTTCGGCCTTAGCCCCCAATTGAGCGATACCTGGCCGCCCGGGATCGACAGCGCGCCATATTTCGCCGCGTTCGTAGCAAGTTCGTGCAGCACCCTCGCCACGGCTTGAATTTCGGCCGCGTCGAGCACGACGTCGGTGCCGCTGATCGTTACGTTCGTACCGGTGCAGTAGGGCGCAAGGAGCTTGCCGGCGAGCACGTTAAGTCCGACGCTGCGCCAACCGGTTTCGCTCAGCAAGGTATGGGCGATGGCCATGGATCGGATACGTCCGTCGAGCGATCCAAGGAACTCGTCAATCGAGCGGCTGCCGCGGCGTGTCGACGTGGCGACCGCCGCAACTTGAGCCAGGATGTTCTTGACCCTGTGGTCAAGCTCCGCGACCAATTTTGCCTGATGGTCTTCGGCCCGCTTGCGCTCGGTGACGTCGAGGAGCGACGCAATCCAGCCTTCGACATTTCCCGCAGCGTCCAATTCCGGCCGATAAGCGATGTGCAGAAAACGCCTGCCGACCCCGCGAAACTCCATTTCGCATTCAAAGTCGACCGCGCGGCCTTGGAGCACCAGCTCGATGTAAGGCCGCAACGTGTTAAAGGCCTTGCTGCCAATCGTTTCCACGATCGACGCGCCCCGAACCTTCTCGCGCGGCAGGTCGAGCCAACGCGCATAGGCTTCGCTGATGAAGCGATACCGCAGGTCGCGGCTGCAGCGCACGAAGATGAATGGTGTTTGATTGAGGAGAGCTTGCAGTTCCGCTTCGCTGGCGCGCAGTGCGCGTTCGGCCCGCTTGCGCTCGGTGATGTCGCGTACAACGCCGGTGAACATCGTCCGCCCGGGCACATTCGTTTCACTGATTGCAAGCTCCATCGGAAAGACCGAACAATCCTTGCGCTCTCCCGTTACCTCACGTCCTTTCCCAATGATCCCGGCCTGACCTGTTTTCAGATAATTACTCAAGTAACGATCGTGCTCAGTGCGAAACGGTTCGGCCATCAGCATTCTAAGATTACGGCCTTTCAATTCTTCCGGATTGTACCCGAAGATACGCCCTGCCGCCGGATTAAGGTTCTCAATCGTCCACTGCTCGTCGATAGTTATGATGCCATCCAACACGGTGTTGAGGATTGCACGCATCCGGCTTTCGCTCTCGGTGATGGCGGTTTCGCGCTGGCGCCGTTCGGCGAATAACGCCGAAAGGACGAACACCGACAATGACGTCACCAAAATGCTGGCTTGAGCCGCTAGAATCCGATCTTCCATCGGAAGATCGGGCGGGAAAAATTGCCCCAGGCCGAAGGTAGTCGCGCAAACCACCGCCAGCGTAACAATGAATGCGGTCAGTGCGCCGAAGAAAGGCTGGCAACGCGCTGCAAGCGCCAACTGTATTGGATAAAGCAGCGCGCCGGGAACGATCACCGCCCAAGGTTGCCGCAGCCTGAAAACAGCAAGCCAGCCCGTAACGACGACCGCTGCAATTGCCGCGACGGCTTCAACGACCTCTCGCGTCGACGGCGGGCTACGGATTGCCGCCGCGAAACCAATCAACACTGGGGCAATCGCCACCACGCCGAGTGCGTCAGACGCAAACCAATGTCGCCAGATTGTTAAAGCGGGCGCCGCCGAGTTGTGGAACCAAATGAATCCCGCCGTGCCGGGGATTCCGGACAGCGCTGCGCTCACCGCTCCGGCCACGATTAGTCCGAATACGCGATGCAGGTTGTCGAGGGTAAAATTCGATCCGAAATTATGCTCGATCAACCATGCTACGAGGAGTGCCTCGCCGGCATTGCAAAGCGCCGAGTCGGCGGCCAGCGCGAAATTCCGGTCGCCCAGCAGGTTTGCGCAAACGGTTGCAACCATGGTGCCGGCCGCCACCGGCCAACGCGCACTTGGCCCGAGCGCGATCAGGATACCGGAAGCGACGCCGGCAGCAGGCCAAAAAACCGCCACGCCGTCGGGATTGGTCAGCAGAAGAAGGCTGAGACGGGCCGACAAAAAATAAGCGATACCGACGATGACAGCGAGCGCCACCGACGCGATCAAGCGCCGCGTCGAACCGAGCTTCTTTGCAGGCCGACTGTGGACCTGGTCCCAGAGACCGTGCAGCATCACCACATGAATGGCCTTTCCCGCTCCGAGCAAGAGCCATGGATATTGTCATTATGCGCTCGCATCCTCTTGTACGATCGCATCTTCCGCTAATATCATCGTATATAGGCCAGTTCCTCATTTACCCGTTTAGCTCGAAACTTAGCCGGCACCAACGTCAACACGTTGTTTGACCGCCCCTGCGAGCGGGTTTTCTCGGACGGGCGCCGAAGGCTTTGATTGCCGGAAGTAACCATTCGCGACGATAATGTGGCGACGGCCCACCATTAACTCTTGCCCGCTCACTCTGCGACGAAACATTGTGAGGTTAGTCAAACAGACTTCATCGCATATCGAAGATGGGCGCGTCGAATACGGGCAATTCCCTCGAGCCTGAACCAGCGGAGTTCCGGGGTGCCCGCGTGCTGGTCGTCGAAGATTCTTGGGACGTCAGCACGGGATTGAAAATGCTGCTCGAGGCTTATGGCGCTGAGGTTCTCGGACCGGTGGCTACGGCAAACGACGCCAGGCGCCTGTGGTCGCAAGGCGTTCCCGACGTGGCCTTGGTGGACATCAATTTGCGAACCGGCGAACTGTCTTATGGGCTGATCGACGAGATGCGCGCGCTGGGCATTCCCATCGTCGTGATAACGGGCTACGCCAACACCTCGCCCGTAGCCGACAGAGCGGTTGCCGTCTTGCATAAGCCTTTCAGCGAAGGCGAGCTGCTGGCAGCTCTGCGCTCGGCGAAGAGGGGTGGGGGATTGGCCGCTTAGTTGTTTTACGAACTTGGAAACCCGGCTTCGAGCGCGTCATGTCATCAATGTGTCGATGATGGATCGGGCGGCAACCAGTCGGTAAAGCGGCCGACACGTTCAAGCAGCGCGTAGCTCTCCGCCAGCTTCAGCCAGCCGCGCTCGTTTTCGAGAAAAGCGTGTCTCATATCAACGGCTCTTATTGCTGACTCATATCCGTCACCCTGAGGTGCGAGCGAAGCGAGCCTCGAAGGGCGACGGCCCGTGAGTCCTCGGCCGTATCCTTCGAGGGCCGCTTCGCGGCCACCTCAGGATGACGGTCAACATTAATTGCGCTTGTATCAGCTCGGGATCGCTCTGCCTTTCGGCTTGGCGCGCGAGGACGTGTCGGTGAGCTATACATTGGTTGACGCTGCGCGCGGCGCGTACCGATATGCGGCAGCTGCCCGGCAATCCGATCCCGCCTATCGCTACGCTGGTGCGGGCTACCGCCGTTGCCGCAAGCAGGAGGGTGGGCAAAATCGTCCGCAACACGGTGCGGCGTGGGCACGGCGCGCCTTCGATTTTGCCCACGCGGTGACGCCGCGCGCCGCGCCTTTGCCCACCCCACGCTTGCTGCTCCATCCTGTTTGCTTTATTTATCCTTGGGTTCGACTTTCTCTTTCTGTTGCTCTTTCTCTTGTTCTTGCTGCTGCTTCTTTAGCTCAGCTTCTTTGATGGCCTTTAGACCGTAGCCAAATTCGGTTTTGGAGTCGGCCGCATCATAAGGCGGGGTGCCTGGCTTTTGTCCGGCTCTTGGGCATTTTTCGTCAGTCTTTATGGTATGCTTCACTTGAATCGTGACTACGCAGACGAGCTCTTGGGCAGGTCCCTTCGACATGGGCCGTGACCCTGCCGGCGAATTATACGTTATCCACGTCGTCTCGGTCAGTTCCACGAAGCCGCCGACACAATCGCTGGAGTAGCTCGTTTTTACTCCCGCAGCGGGCGCACCCGCAGCCGGAATCGGTTGGCCTATGGCCGGTCCGACCGTGGTCGGAGGGACATCAGTATAGGTTGTCATGGCCGCTTCTCCTTGGATGTATGGTCTGGACGCCGAGTGGTTGGCGAAAGCGAAACCCGTTCGATGCGGCCTCGCCGCACCGTGCCGGATCCTGCGCTCGCTCGCGGCGTACGCGTCGCGAGGTCTTGTTGGAGGTTGTCAAGCGCGGCAAAATTCGCCGCGGCGGCGCCCCAAAAATCTATTCTAGCGTGCCCCCACAATGCCACGCACGCGGCTTGTCAGGCGACGCTGACTCTCGGGCCAGGGACGGTCAAGGAAAACGAGGCCTCGGGTCAAACGCCTCGCGCATTTTTTGGCTGAACGTTGCGCGGCCGCAACTTCAGCTTCGTTGATGGGCACAGCGCTCGGTGTCTTCGCGCCCACTCTACTTGCCGCGCAATTTCGGGCCTCCAGACCGATTCAAAATGTAGCCAAGCGATTGTTTCTGCTGAAAGATTCGTTTGAATCGCCAAAACGGCGCGCCGCAGCGTTTGTGAGCCCACGCTGCCGAACTGAAAAGCGCCGTAGAATCAATGCTTAATCGCTCGTGCGCGATTGTGCTTGACAAAGGCGCGCCGAGGAATAAAAGCCGGCGCCGCTCGCTCATCAGGGGCGTCAACCGGTGACGGACCGATTGATGG
>JASHWN010000099.1 GCA_030044035.1 Xanthobacteraceae bacterium | reverse complement strand
CTCAACCTTGGCACCGGCCTTTTCGAGGGTGGCCTTGATCTTGGCGGCCTCGTCCTTGTTGACGCCTTCCTTGACCGGCTTCGGAGCGCCCTCGACCAAGTCCTTGGCTTCCTTAAGCCCAAGGCCGGTGATGGCGCGCACCTCTTTAATGACCTCGATCTTCTTCTCGCCGGCAGCGGCCAAGACCACCGTGAACTCGGTCTTTTCCTCTGCCGCAGGGGCGGCGGCGCCACCCGCCGGAGCGGCGGCGACCGCGACCGCCGCGGCGGCCGAAACGCCCCACTTATCCTCAAGGAGCTTCGCCAGTTCCGCAGCCTCCAAAACCGTGAGGCTGGAAAGGTCGTCGACGATTTTCTGCAGATCAGCCATGATTCTAAGTCCTTCGGTTCTAACCTTTGCGAATGCGGAACCCGTCAGGCCGCAGCAGCTGCGTCCTCGCTCTTGCTGGCGTAGGCCTGGACCACGCGCGCAACCTTGGCGGCGGGGGCCGAGACCACCTGAGCGATCTTGGTCGCCGGCGCCTGGATGAGGCCGATGAGCTTGGCCCGCAGTTCGTCGAGCGAGGGCAGCGCGGCGAGCGCCTTGACCCCGTTCGCATCGAGCGCGGTCTTGCCCATCGCTCCGCCAAGGATCACGAAACGCTCGTTGGTCTTGGCGAAATCGACCGCGACTTTCGGCGCCGCGACCGGATCGCCGGAGAAAGCGATCAGGGCCGGCCCCTTCAGAAGCGACGCGATCGAGGCGACGTCACTGCCTTCGAGAGCGATCTTGGCGAGCCTGTTCTTCGCGACCTTCACGCTGGCGCCCGCCTGCTTCATCTGCCGGCGCAGCGTCTGCATCTGGGCGACGGTAAGGCCCGAATAATGGGCGACAACGACCACCTGGGTGGCCTTGAAGGTCTGCCCCAGGCTGGCGACGAGCCGGGATTTTGTCGCGCGATCCAAGAGTTCTCTCCGGTTGGCGGCCGTTCCGCGACAGGCCGCCGGCTTGGATTTTCAAACCCTGCCCCCCGAAAGAGCCTGTTTGGCTATTCCGGGCCGTCGAGGTTAGAACCGAAGGGCACCTGCCCTTTAGTCTTCACCTGTCTGTGCAGGCTCTTGCGACTTAAGCCGCTTTTCGGCGGCACCTGCAGTCTCGGACAGGACCGGCCAGCCGGACTCGCCGCCTGACCTTAAGCGCTTTGACGAACGCCACTAAGCTCCTCCGCCTCTTAGGAAATCCGCACAGGACAGAGCCTAAGATGGGTCTCGCTTTTGTGGTTTTCGAGAAGCGCACAAAGGCGCGCCGACAAAACGGGCCGGCACGCCCTAGGCCCCTTATTTAGCCCGCTGCAGCGGACTTGCCAAGCCTCAAGCGCACTTTGCCGCAAATATTTTGCGCCCTACGATCGGAGAGCCAGCAGGGAGGCGCCAGCCATGCCGCACAACACCGATCGCATCCTCATCACCCATGTCGGTAGCCTGATCCGCCCGCCCAAGCTCATCGAATTCTGGCGCCTGATCGAGGACGGCAAGCCTTTCGACGAAGCGGCTTTCGAAGCGTGCCTCACCGAATCGGTGGCCGAGGTGGTGCGGCAGCAGGCCGAAGTGGGGATCGACATCGTCAGCGACGGCGAGTTCTCCAAGGGGCTGAACTGGGCCTTCTACATTTTCAAGCGGCTGTCCGGCATCGCGGTGCGCCCGGCGACGGCAGACGAAATGGCCGACCCGATGAGCTCGATGGGCGGCGGCCGCGACCACCAGGCGTTTCCCGAATTCTACGCCGAGTACGACGCCGCCTCCGGTCTCGCCAAGCGGCTCGGCAACCGCGTCATCGTCAACGGCCCGCTGCACTATGCCAAGCCGCAGGTCGAGCGCGACATCCGAAACCTGAAAACCGGGCTCGCCACCGCGAAGGAGCGCCACCCGACGCTCGCCGGCTTTCTGCCGGTGGTGGCGCCGGCGAGCGCCCTGCCCGGCGCCAAGCTCGAATATTACAAGGACGAAGAGAGCTACTTCGCCGCGCTCGCTGACGCGCTGCATCAGGAATACCAGGCGATCGTCGACGCCGGGCTCTACGTACAGATCGACGACGCCTTCCTGCCCTACATGTACGAGCGCATGGTGCCGCCGATGAGCAAGGCGGAATACCGGCGCTGGGCCGAACTGCGCATCGATGCGCTCAACCGCGCGCTCGCCGGCATCCCGGAAGAGCGCTCGCGCTATCACATCTGCTGGGGCAGCTGGAACGGGCCGCACGCCTTCGACGTGCCGCTCAAGGAGATCGTCGATCTCGTCCTGAAAGTCCGGGTCGGCCATTACTCGTTCGAAGCGGCCAATCCGCGCCATGCCCACGAATGGCGGGTCTGGGAGACGGTGAAGCTCGCGCCCGGCAAAGTCTTGATCCCCGGCGTCATCAGCCACGCCACCAACATCGTCGAGCATCCCGAACTGGTCGCCGAACGCATCGTGCGGCTCGCCAAGATCGTCGGCCGCGAGAACGTGATTGGCGGCACCGATTGCGGCTTTGCGCAGAGCCCGTTCGCGCGCCGCGTTCACCCCTCGATCATGTGGGCGAAGCTCAAATCGTTGGTCGAAGGCGCGCGTATTGCCACGCAGGCGCTGTGGGAGAGGCCAGCGGCGGCATAGGCGCCGCTCGCTGCAGCGATCCTTCCCCTCTTCGACTCTCGTGCTCCAAGGCAGTCAACGCAAGCCAATACTGGAGCATCGGGTCGAGGATCGATACGCAATGATCGGCCCACATCGAACACGAGCGGGCGTGCGCCATCTACGGCGCACGCCGCATCGATGATCGTGGTCAGATGTGTCGCCTCAGAGACCGCAGCCCGGATGCCGCTTGCGCCGATCCGGCTACGCTTATCAGCCTTGGACTCGGATCGTCGGATCCCAGTAGTAATAGCCCTTGAGGACCGGCTGTCCTGTGGTCTGATCGCGGGTATAGAGCCCGAACTGCACCATGTAGCCTTCGGTCCCCTTCTGGGCGACGCTCGCCTGATAGAACCAGAATACCTCATCGGTGGTCTTCGCCGGCAGCGGCGATGTGGGAGAGTTTGGAATAACCGTCGACTTGGTGAAACTCTGGTAGTTGAACGGGCTGAGCACCGGGGTGCCGCTGAACATCGGCATGCCATAGAGCAGCACGGCGTCCTCGAAATTGTCGGAGCCTGAGGTGGCGAAGGCGCGCACCTGGTCGCCGACCAATGCATTGAAATCGAGGTCACCGGTTCCCTGTCCGCTGTTGATGGTCGTTCCGGTGGCGACCATGTAGCCCATGCTGTGGGCGATGCCGGTGGGATGATTCGAATCTTTACTGGGGTTGGGATAGTTCTTCAGAACGGTATCAGTGTCGATCGCAATGAGAATGTTTATTATCTTGCTCATGACGTCTTCTCCTCGGTTGGTGGCCTTGCTGGTGGTGGGGTCAATTTCACGGTGAGCTGCAGAACCCACCGGTAACGGCCGGCCAAGCGCGGCCGACCTTGCTCATCGCGATCATAAACCGCGAGGAGAACGTTGCAGTGCGGCTCTCCGTCCGTTGTGACCACGCACTGCCAGAACCAGAAATCCTGCTCGGAGAAACGCGCGGGGAATACGCTGGCGTAACCGTTCGGCGCGACCGTGCTTCGCTCAAAGTTCAAGAGCGCAAAACCTTGCAGACTGTCGTGATCGCTGATCGGGCTGATGTCCTCGATGAGGACAGCGCTCTCGAAATTGTTCGATCCCGATTTGGCGTAGAAGCGGACGGTGTCGCCGGCACAAACGTCGACTGCGATCCGGTTCGAGGCCTGCCGCACGGTCTGCGCCGCTGTGGTTGCCAACACGAATCCGCTGTCGGGACTGACAACCTTCACAGCCTCGGCGCTCGCCGCCTCGGCGCCTCGCTCGGCATCGGCGTCTCTCGCCAGAAGCCGGTGGACATCGGCGACGATGGCGACGTAGATCGTCCGTCCATTGGAATTCCCAGCGATCATGACCGATCCGCAGGTTGTGGGTCGTCGGATAGAAACGTGCCCTCGCGTTGGGCGCTGCGCCGCAACAAGCCTATTGCCGGGACCTGCCGGATCGCCGCAGCCCTGCTGTTGGCGGATTGCCGTAACGGAAAAGCTGACGGCGTGCTACTATAACGTGCACATTCTCCTGTCAACTAAAAAGAGCATCCACCCGCGATACCAACCAACATCGTCGAGCATCCCGAACTGGTCGCCGAGCGCATCGTGCGGCTTGCGAAAATCGTCGGCCGCGAGAACGTGATCGGCGGCACCGATTGCGGCTTTGCGCAAAGCCCGTTCGCGCGGTGCGTGCATCCCTCGATCATGTGGGCGAAGCTCAAATTGCTGGTCGAAGGCGCGCACATCGCGACTGAGGAGTTGCGGGGCAAGCGCGCCGCGGCGTAGATATTTATTCGCGGTTGCAGCGGTAGGGCGAGGCTCATGCCCGTAAGCTTCCAAGAAATCCTCGACGCTTTCGAGTTCGTCAGCTTCGGCGGCGGCGGTCAAAATCACGCCTATCTTTGCAAGCAGTCAGGCAAAATCTATTGGCACGCCGAATTTTCGGACCTGGAATTCGACGAACTACCGGACGACATCGAAGACGAGGACAAATACCTGCCGATCCCCGGCAAGCGGGAACTTGATCTCGGAAAACCGCTCGTCCTCGATTTCGCGCGCCAAATACTGCCGGACGATTTTGATGAGGTACAGCGAATATTCAGAAAACGCGGCGCCTATGCCAGGTTCAAGGGCCTGCTGGTGCGGCGGTCCGCGCTCGAGCAATGGTACGAATTCGAGCAGAAGACAACAGAGCGAGTTTTGCGGGAATGGTGCGCGTTCAATTCAATAGAACTCGCAGGCTGATGACCGCCAATACGGCGCCTGAGCCAACATCGCGGTACGTGCCCAAGGCCGCTTCGGATAGCCTCTTGACATCAGATGTTGCTCTACTTAGCATCAAGCATCATGCGCACGACGCTCGACATTGACGACCCCATCCTGCGGCAGGTCAAGGCCATCCATGAGAAGGAAGGGCGATCGATCGGAGCCGTTGTTTCCGAACTGCTGGCCGAGGCGCTCGCCCGCCGCCGGCCGTCGCGTGCGCGGCCGGCGTTCCGCTGGACCTCCCGTCCCATGAAGGCTCTGGTCGATCTGGCCGACAAGGAGGCCGTCTACGCCGCGCTCGATGCGAACCGGCCGTGAGTTATTCGCTCGACGTTAACATTCTGCTGCATGCGTCCGACCAATCGAGTGAGCGCCACGACCGAGCGCGCCGCTTTATCGAGTCTTGCGCAGCCGGTCCGGAAATACTTTGCCTGACGTGGCCGACCCTGATGTCCTATGTGCGCATCGCTACACATCCACGCATCTTTGCGGCGCCGCTGTCGCCCGATGAAGCCTTGGCGAATATCACCGCACTCGTTGGACTACCGCACGTGCGTGCCGTATCCGAGCTGGACGGTTTTTTAGACGCTTATCGACATGTGACGGGAGAGACGTCTGTTCGCGGTAATCTTGTCCCAGACGCCCATCTCGCAGCGATCTTGTTCCAGCACGGCATCCGGACGCTGTATTCGAATGATCGTGATTTCCGAAAATTCGAGTGGCTCGACGTGCGCGACCCTTTCGCCTGAGCGCAATTATGTTCTCGGCGCCGAGGCCACCGCATTACTGCGATGGCTTTGCGTCGGCCGCTTCGCTCACGCCAGCGGAGAGCTCAGTGCGGCTGCTGCGCGTTCGGGAACAGGCTGCCCGGCTCGATCTTCACGCCCGGACCCATGGTCGAGGAGATCGCCACGCGATTGATGAAGTGGCCCTTGGCGCCGGCCGGGCGCGCTTTCTGCACCGCATCGGCAAACGCCAAAATGTTCTCGACCAGCTTTTCCGCCGAAAACGACGCCTTGCCGACGCCGGCCTGCACGATACCGGCTTTTTCGACCCGGAACTCGACCGAGCCGCCCTTGGCGCCTTTCACGGCGTTGGTCACGTCCATGGTCACGGTGCCGACCTTGGGATTCGGCATCAGCCCGCGCGGGCCCAAAACCTTGCCGAGGCGGCCGACCAGCGGCATCAGGTCGGGCGTGGCGACGACGCGGTCGAAATCGATGGTGCCGCCCTGCACCTTCTCGACCAAATCCTCGGCGCCGACGACGTCGGCGCCGGCGGCCTTGGCCTCGTCGGCCTTGGCGCCGCGCGCGAATACCGCAACGCGCACCGAGCGGCCGGTGCCGTTCGGCAAGTTCACCACGCCGCGCACCATCTGGTCCGCGTGGCGCGGATCGACGCCGAGATTCATGGCGATCTCGACGGTCTCGTCGAATTTGGCCTTGGCGCGGTCTTTGACCAGCTTGACGGCCTCGGGCAGCGGATAAAGCTTTTCGCGATCGACGCCCTCGCGGGCGGCGCGCGTGCGTTTGCCAAGCGAGCTCATGCCTTCACCTCCAGCCCCATCGACCGCGCCGAGCCTTCGACCATGCGCATCGCCGCCTCGACCGTATCGCAGTTCAAATCCTTCATCTTCTGCTCGGCGATCTCGCGCACCTGCGCCTTGGTGACCGAGCCGGCGACGTCGCGGCCCGGCGTCTTGGAGCCGCTTTCGAGCTTCGCCGCCTTCTTGAGGAAGTGCGACACCGGCGGGCTTCGCATCTCGAAGCTGAACGAGCGGTCGGCATAGACCGTGATGGTGACGGGGATCGGGGCGCCCTTCTCCAGCTTCTGGGTCTGCGCGTTGAACGCCTTGCAGAACTCCATGATGTTCAGCCCGCGCTGACCGAGCGCCGGCCCGATCGGCGGCGACGGATTGGCGGCGCCGGCCGGCACCTGCAGTTTGACGTATCCGGTGATCTTCTTTGCCATTCGCTACGCTCGCTTCGCTCGCTCGGAATTCAGAAGTCGGAAATCAGAAATCGGAAAACTCCTTCTGATTTCTGATTTCCGATTTCTGATTTCTGATTTCTGCCTCCTACAGCTTATCCACCTGTCCGAACTCCAGCTCGACCGGGGTGGCGCGGCCGAAGATCGATA
>JASHWN010000098.1 GCA_030044035.1 Xanthobacteraceae bacterium | reverse complement strand
CGATCGGGGCGCCGATGATGCGGGTGTTCAGGTTCAGATCGCGGGCGAGCTGGGTGATGACTTTGAGCTGCTGGTAGTCTTTCTCGCCGAAAATCGCGACATCGGGAGCGCATTGGATCAAGAGCTTTGCGACGATTGTGGCGACGCCGGCGAAAAAGTGCGGACGAAAGGCATCTTCGAGACCGGCGCGCGCCGCGCCTTCCGGCACGATTTTGGTGCCAAAGCCTTCCGGATACATGGTTTCGGCTGACGGCGCCCAGACCAGATCGACTCGTTGCGCGGCAAGCGCTTTCAGATCGGCCGCAAAGGTGCGCGGATAGCTGCGGAAGTCCTCGTTCGGCGCAAATTGCGTCGGATTGACGAAGATCGAGACGATGACGCGTTCGGCGCGCTTGTGCGCGAGCCGCACCAGCGACAGATGGCCTTCGTGCAGCGCACCCATGGTCGGCACCAGGGCGACGCGCGCGCGCCGGGCGCGCAGCGCTTCGATGGCACGCGCAAGCCCCGGCAGGGTGCGGACGAGGCCCATGGTGCGCCGCGATGCAGTTGTTCTTTTTGCCATCGTGCTGAACGTGCAACGTTGCGGCGCGAGCACAGTTGAACGTTTTCTGCTCGCGCCGCGTGGTTAATGATTAACTTGTCGCAAGCAATGCTGTATCTTGACCGCATGCGTTGCAAGCCTGACGGTGCAAGCCTGACAAGGGCCGGCAATGCAGGGGTGGCGTTGCCATGTTAATGCAGACGGATGTCGGCAGGCCCGCTTCGGCGCATGTCATCGTCCTCGGCAATGAGAAAGGCGGCTCCGGCAAATCGACCACGGCGATGCATGTTGCGGTGGCGCTGCTGCAGGCCGGGCAGCGCGTCGCCACCATTGATCTCGATTCGCGGCAGAAGAGCTTCACCCATTATATCGACAATCGCCGCGATTGGGCCGAGCGCGCCCGCATCAAGCTCGACGTCCCGATGCATTATTGCGTCGCCCGCGGTGACGGCCTGCGCGTCGACGAGATCGAGGCGCAGGAGTTCGCGGCGTTCGCCGAGGCGGTAAGCGCGGTCGAGAACAGCCACGACTTCGTCATCGTCGACACGCCGGGCACCGATTCCTACCTGATGCGGCTTGCCCATTCGATGGCCGACACCCTGATCACCCCGCTCAACGACAGCTTCCTCGATTTCGACGTGCTCGGCACTGTCGATGCGACCACGTTCGAGCTCACCGGAGTGAGCCATTATGCCGAGATGGTGCGCGAGGCGCGCCGGCAGCGCCGCCTGGTCGACGGCGGCCTGGTCGATTGGGTTGTGGTGCGCAACCGGCTGTCGAGCCTCGGCTCCCGCAACAAGCGGCTGGTTGGGCAGGGGGTCGATCAGCTGGCACAGCAACTCGGCTTCCGCGCCGCCGACGGCTTTGCCGAGCGGGTGATCTACCGCGAATTCTTTCCGCGCGGACTGACCGCGCTCGACGAGCTCAATGAGGATACGCTCGGACAGCGGCCGAGCCTGTCGCATGTCACTGCCCGCGATGAGGTCAAGGCGTTGATCGAGGCGCTCAAGCTGCCGGTCGATGCCCGCGGCCGCCGCCGCGCCGCGGCCCGTGCCGAGTGGCTCGCCGCCGCCGACAAGCCGCTCGAGACCCACGACCTGTTGGCGGAGTAGCGGCGCTTGTCGCCCCTCCTTCTGACCAGGGCCGGAGCGGCGTGCTCTTAATGTCGCCCGGCATTACTCATAGATACGGAGCCTTGCAGCCGGCCTGACACGTCGGCCGAACGGAACAGCGCAAAAAGCTGCGCGCGATTGCGCAAACGGCTCACTAGTCCCAAAGTCCGCAAATGGCCCTTCTCCTCGGCGTTGCCGTCCTTGTGCTCTTGATTTGGGCCGCAAAATCGTTCGCCAAAGCCGATCCGAAGCAGGCGGCGCTTCTTGTGCGCAAGCTCGGTGGCTTTGCCACGCTGCTGTTTGCCGTATTCCTGCTGATCCGCGGCGAGATTGGTCCCGCGGTGACGGTCGGCGTCCTCGGTCTCGGCCTGTTGGGGTGGGTGGCGCTGTGGCCGGGCGGGCTTTTTGGCCCGCGCCTGCAGACCGCTGCCGGCCAAGTTTCGCGCGTGCGCACCGCCTTTGTGGAGATGGAGCTCGACCACGGCAGCGGCCGGATGCGCGGCCGTATCCTGGCCGGCCCGCACCAGGGCGCCGCGCTCGATTCCCTCGATGTGTCGACGCTGATCGGGCTTTTGAGCGCGGTGGACGCCGACAGCCGCGATCTACTCGCAGCGTATCTTGATCGCCGGCAGCCCGGCTGGCGTGAATACGCGCAAGGTGATGCGGCAGCGGGGCGCGGCGGCGGGCGGGCTTCGGCGCGCAGCGGCAAAATGACGGAAGAGGAGGCCTATCAGATCCTTGGCCTGCAGCCGGGAGCGAGCGCGCAGGATGTCACGCGCGCCCACCGCTCCCTGATAAAGAAACTGCATCCCGACCAAGGGGGGTCGACGTATCTTGCGGCCCGGGTCAATGAGGCCAAGGACGTGCTGCTTCGCCGCCATCGCTGAGGTTCCCAAACGCAGTCCTCGCGCGACTTCCCGTCCGTTCTCTCGATGACGATCCCTTAAGAGCAGCCGCCTGCCGCGAAGCGGGGGGTCTTGTTGTCTAGTCCTTGAGCGCCAGGCAGGCGAAATCGTTGCGTTTGAGCTGGCGGCACGCGGCTTCGGCGGTCGCCTTGTCGAAGCCGGCGAAGCGCGCGCGGTAGAGCGACTTGTCGCCTTTCTGCACGCGCTCGGTGAACGGATCAGCGGCGGCGAGCGCTTGGTGAGCTTTGCTGCGGGCATCGCTCAAGTGCTGGCGGGCTTCCTGCTCGCCGTCGTAGGCGCCGATCTGAATGACCCATCCGCCATGCGCATGCTGCGGCGCTGCCGGAATAGCAGGCGCCTGTTGGACCGGCGCAGCTTTCTCGATTTCGGCTGGCGCATGCTCGGGTTTCGGCGGCGCCGGAACAGGCGTCAGCTCGCTCGAGGCCAGGGTGAAATGCGGCGCCTCGGCCTGGGCCGCATTGGCCTCGGCGTTGGCGATCTGGGTTTCGGCTGGACTTGGCGCCGGCTCGGCGCTGCGCTGGACGGGCGCGGCGGCGGGCGGTGGCGGCGTCGGCGCGGCCTGCTGTGCTTGCGCGACAACAGGTTGGGGTTGCTCGCCGACCGGCACCAGCACCGGCATGGGCTGCATCGACGCCGATCGCACCGTCACCGTGCGATAGGTGACGGTTTTGACCAGGACCGGCCGGATCGGATCACTCGACCCAACGGTCGCATGGGCCGTTGCCGTTGCGGCTGGCGTCGCA
>JASHWN010000097.1 GCA_030044035.1 Xanthobacteraceae bacterium | reverse complement strand
AACGCCTGGCGCGCAGATCGATCTTGGGCTGGTACCACAGTTCGAACATATCGAGCCGCAGCACGTCGCCGAGCGTCAGCTTGCCGTTGGCCGGCTCGGGTTCGTCCGCTTTGGCGGCAAACAGCTTTCGCAGGGATTGCAGCATTACGGCTCAAAGCTGCGCCGTCATCACGCGGCGTGTCGTTCGATAACGGCTGATTATGGACAATGAGGAGGCACGGCAGCGTTAATGTCGTGGCGCCGACACACATTATGCTTTGCGAAGCGTAAGCGGATTGCGGAGAGTTTTATGCGACCGCGTTTTCCATTCGCTTACATCCGTCACCCTGAGGTGTGCTCGGCGCGTAGCGCCGAGCCTCGAAGGGCGACGGCCGAAGCGCACAGGCCGGCATCCTTCGAGGCGCGCCTGCGGCGCGCACCTCAGGATGACGGATAACAAGAAAACGCGCTCACTCCGCGGCGCGGCGGGCGGCGACGATCTGGTCGGCGGTGCGGCCGGTCAACTCCGCCATATGGTCGAACTTGAACGTAAACGTGCCGGCGCCCGCGGTCGCCGAGCGGATTTCGACGATCAGGTCGCCGATCTCGGCCTCCGGCATTTTGGCGCGCACCGTGTCCCAGCCGTCCCAGCCTTCGCGCGTGTCGAAGCCGAGAATTTGGCCGCGGCGGCCGGACAACAACGCGTTGATTTTCGCGGTCGCGTCCGTCGGACAGACGATCTCGACGAGATGGATGGGCTCGAGCAGCACCGGCTGGCATTGCGGCAAGCCTTCGGTCATGCCGATGCGGCCGGCGGTGCGGAACGCCATGTCGGAAGAATCCACCGTGTGGTACGAGCCGTCGATCAGCGCAACATGCAGATCGACCTCCGGGAAGCCGAGCGGGCCCTGCTTGAGCGAATCGATCACGCCTTCCTCGACCGAGGGGATGTAATTGCGCGGCACCACGCCGCCGGTGATGCGCTCCTCGAACGTGAAGCCGGAGCCGCGCGGCATCGGCTTGATCTCGAGCACGACGTCGCCGTACTGGCCGTGGCCGCCGGATTGCTTCTTGTGCCGGCCGCGCTGGGTAATGGCCTTGCGGATGGTCTCGCGGTAGCCGACTGACGGCTGGCGGCGCTCGATGGCGACGCCATAGCGGTCGCTCAGGCGCTCAGTGGCGACGCGAAGGTGCATCTCGCCCTGGCCCCACAACACCACTTCGTGGGTCTCCGGGTTGTGCACGATGGTGATCGAGGGGTCTTCCTCGGCGAGCCTGTTGAGCGCCTGGCCGAGCTTGACGTCGTCCTTGCGTTCCTTGGCCGAGATGGCGATCGCCAGCACCGGCGCGTACGGCTCGACCTTGGCGACCGGAGCATGCGGCTCCTTGCCGGCGGTAAGCGTGTCGCCGGTCTTGGCCTTGTCGAGCTTGGCGAAGGCGACGACTTCGCCGACCGCGGCCGGTCCGCGCTTCTCCGAATTCTGGCCGATGAGCTTGAACGTGCCGGCAACGCGGCCCGCCTCGTCGCCGCCGCTCGACAGGAACGTCGTGCCGTCGCCGGCTTGGCCGGCCAGGAGCCGCGCCACCGACATTTTGCCGCCGTGGGTGGTGTTCAGCGTCTTGAGCACATAGGCGACCGCGTCGCCACTTGGCTTGATGCCGAGGCGCTTGGCGGTTTCGGCGATGCCCGGCGACTCGTGGCGCAGCGCCTTCATCAGCCGCAGCACGCCGTTGGCGCGGGTCGCGGTGCCCATCAGCACCGGGCTGACCAAACCCTCGCGCAATTCCCGGGTCAGGTCGTCGAAGACTTTGTCGCGCGGCGGCTGGATGTCCTCGAGCAATTGCTCCATCAGCTCGTCGTCGTGGTCGGCGAGCGTCTCCAGCATGGAAAAGCGCGCGGTCTTTTCGCGGTCGGCAAGCTCGCCTTCGAGCGGCACCACCTCCGACGGCGCGTGCTCCTTGTAGACGAAGGCGCGCTCCAGCGCGAGGTCGACGAAGCCGGTGATGAGATCGCCCGAGAAGGTCGGAATCTGCCGCAGCACCAGCTTGCTGCGGGACGCCGGCTGCAGCAGCTTGAGCACGTCGTGGACGCCGGCATCGGCCTTGTCGATCTTGTTGACGAACAGGATGCGGGGAATCTTCTGCTCTTCAAGCTCGCGCAGGATGAGCTGCAGCTGCGGGACCTTCTTCTCGTCCATTTCGCAGACGACCACGGCGGCGTCGATCGCCGGCAGCACGGCGCGCATGTCGTGCACGAATTCGACCGAGCCGGGGCAGTCGAGGAAGGTGTAGGCATCGCCCATGAAGGTGGTGGTGGCAACGGTGAGCTCGACGCTCATGCGGTGATGGCGCGCTTCCTTGCTGGCGTCGCCGACCGTGTTGCCGGCCTCGATGGTGCCCTGGCGCTGGATCACGCCGGTGCGGGCGAGGATCGCTTCGAGCAGCGTCGTCTTGCCGCTTTGGAAGGGACCGACCAGGGCGACGGCACGAGGACCGGTCGCGCGCGTGCCATTGTTACCGTTTGCCGCCATGAGCGCTCTCCCGCACCTGAGCCGCCGCCTCGTTGACGCGGCGCTACGAGCCGACGACGAGGCGGAGCGAGCTATGGTTTCAGGCGGCGGCGGGGGAGGTCAAGAGGGCGGACATTCCGTCGTCGGCCGCCTCAGCACTGGGAGCCGGCGACACACAGGTTGAGCTGGCTGACGCCCGCCGCGATATTGAATCCGGTGGTGCTCTGGACCGACACCGGCTGCAGTGCGACCGAGTCGTTATTGCCGCCGATCAGCACGTTGGCGCCGAGCCCGAGCGCCAGCGAGGCTTCGGCCGTGGCGCCCACATAGCTGCCCGACAGCGTGCCGGTATAGCGATCGGTGTTGACGAATGCGGTCCAGACCATCTTGCCGCCGCTGGTGACCCCGACGTCGAGGCCGACGCGGGTCAGCGTGCCCACATAGGCGGTGTCGGGCGCGCCGGGACTATGGAAGTAACAGCTCACGTTGCGCTGCGACGAAACAATGAGGCCGACGCTGGCGGACAGTGAACAATCGAGTTCGCCGAGCTGAATGCGCCGCTCCTGCGCGGTCGCAGGCGATGTCAGGATCATGGCGAGCGCCGCGGCCGCGCCGCAGGCTGCCGCCGGGGCAGTGCGTGACATTTGGGTTCTCCCTCACCGGCCCGCCCGATCGGGCCTTTCGCGTAGTCTAGGCGAGAACGGGTCCGGCGTCGCCTGCCGTTTTCAATGCGGCACGTCATCGACGTGCCGCCGCGGTCAGCGCTGCCGACGCTGCGTAGGGGTCGCTGGAACTTACTTCAAGTTCCCGCAGAAGCGCTGGATGCGGGCGCAGGCCTGTTCGAGGGCGGCGGTCGCCGTCGCATAGGAGATGCGGAACGCCGGTCCGACGCCGAACGGCGTGCCCTGCACCACCGCGACGCCCTCGGCCTCGAGAAGCTCGGTGACGAAATCCTCGTCGCTTGCGAGTTTCTTCCCGGTTGGCGCCGTCTTGCCCATGGTCTCGGCGCAGGACGGATAGACGTAGAACGCGCCCTCCGGCTTCGGGCAGCGGATGCCGTTGGCCTGATTGAGCATGGAGACGCAGAGGTCGCGCCGCTCCTTGAAGATCTTGTTGTGCTTCTCGATAAAATCCTGCGGACCGCTGAGCGCTTCGACCGCCGCCCATTGCGACACCGCGGTCGGGTTCGAGGTCGATTGCGACTGCAGCATCGCCATCGTCTTGATCAGCGGCTCCGGGCCG
>JASHWN010000096.1 GCA_030044035.1 Xanthobacteraceae bacterium | reverse complement strand
GCCCAGAGCGGATGCGGCCGCAAGCGCCGTGCTACCAAGTAAAATATTACGACGGCTGAGTGAATCGCGGTGATCGCCTTCCTTTGTACTCACGGTTGTCTCCTATCCCAAACGATACGAGATGGAAGCAATCTCATTAGCCAGATTCCGGATCACGCGAGTTTGGCCTATTCGCTCGGCGATCCGAAGTTGTCCTTACGTGCAGTGGTAATGTCTTTTGGTACACGAATGATGCAGCGGAATCGCAAATGGCTCGTCGACATATCGATTGTTTTGCGTGGCGCGCGGCTCGACGATTGCCGCAGCAATAGTTCGGCGCGCACGAATGCGGACCGCCTTTGATGACTTTGCGCAGAATTTTGATCCGCGGCCGTAAGGGAGTGCAGTTATGCCGCTTGCGGCCGCCGCCCGGATTTTCTGGAATGCAGCACGGTAGGCTGCAGCACCGCAAAGGCGCGCGGCGGCCGAGAAGCTAGGTATCAGCGACGGCGTCCGCCGCCCCGTCCGCCGCCATAGTGAGCAACACGAACGCCGCCGCCTCGGGCAACCGCTCCGCCGCGAGCAACCGCGCCGCCACGATAGACGGCTCCGCCACGATAGACTCCGCCACCATAATAGCCGCCGCCTCCACAATATTGATAAGTGGGATCGCAGGTGCTGGCATAGTAACCGCTGCCGCCATAGTAACCGCCGCCTACCACTGCGCCGCGTCGAACGACCGCTCCGCCTCGATACGCAACGGCTCCGCCGCGCACTGCGCCGCCTCTGTATGCTACCCCACCGCGGTGGCCACCGCCGCGGTAGCCGCCGCCGCGTCCTCCACCCCTCACCTGCTGGAGGTCGGGCTGGGAGACAGCAGCATGCTCGAGGGCCGCCGCCGGCATTGCCATCACGGCCGACCGGGAAGCGAGCGAACTCAGCGCCAACGCAGCCGCAGCAGCGCTGAGGCAGATCAAGGGCTTGGACTTCATTGTTGATCTTCCTTTCGACTGGAGTGATCAGTTTTTTAGTTCTCCACACCCTCAATTTGCGAAGCCGTTGCATGCTGAAGCTGCTCGCCGGCCTCCCTGCCGGCTGGTCTGCGATCGACTCGATTGTTCATGGCCCGCTGCGGCTGCGAACGACACAGCGGAATACGACGTGACTTGTCGACGTATCAACCGGCTCGGCATGGCGTGCGGCCGGGCGGTAGCGGCGGCAGTAGTTCGGCGCGCACAGATGCGAACCGCCTTTGATGACTTTGCGCGGAATTTTGATTCGCGGCTGGCAGGGATCGTAGCTTGCGCTCTCCGCGCCGCCGCGCGGATTCGCTGGAATGCAGCACGCCCTGGCTGCATCGCCTTCATGCTTGGCCGACCACCAGTCGGCGGTCCATTCCCAGACGTTGCCGATCATGTCGTAGACGCCGTAGCCGTTCGGCGGGAACGCCAGCACCGGCGAGGTCCGCTCGAAACCGTCCTCGCACAGGTTTTCGTGCGGGAAATTTCCCTGCCAGGTGTTGGCGCGGTGCGCACCCCCCGGCTTGAACTCGTCGCCCCAGGCGAATTCGGCGCCGTCGAGCCCGCCGCGCGCGGCAAACTCCCATTCGGCTTCGGTCGGCAAATCCTTACCCGCCCATTTGGCGAAGGCGAACGCATCGCCATACGTCACGTGAACGGCGGGATGGCTATCGAGCCCGTTGATGTTGCTGTTCGGCCCGTAAGGGTGCCGCCAGTTCGCCCCCTTTTGCAGCGTCCACCACCGGCCCCAATTTCTCAGGTCGACCGGATGGCTCGGCGGCGTAAAAACCAGCGAGCCGGCGTACAGCATGTGCGGCAGCGCGCCGGGGTAGTTCTTCGGATCGGGAATAGTTTCGGCAAAGGTCACGTGCCCCGTGGCCTGCACGAAGACGTTGAACAGGCGGTTGGTCACCGGCGTGCGGTCGATCCAGAAGCCGTCAACGCGCACGCGGTGAGCCGGCGCCTCCTCCGCATAATGCCGGTCCGATCCCATGCGAAACGTGCCGCCGGGAATCCAAACCATGTTCCGCGGTTGTGATCGCCCCGCGCGCTGAACTGAAATGTCGCGCGTAACGTCGTCCACAGCCACCTCCGACAACGATTTCGCAATGGCGAGTGGACACGAAAAGGCCGATGCTTGCGAGGCGTACCTAAAATTATTTTTCTATACCAAGGTATTGCCTCGTCTATGGTCAGCGGTTGCCTGGGTGAAGGACCAACTCACCACCGACAACTGTCTCGTCGGAATCTGTAAAGCAGCGGTACATCATAAGATCGCCAAAGCATGAATTGGCGACACTGTTCAATTGTGAATCCCCCGGAACTCGATTGGGTGAAGTAACACTCGTTTATGCATTCTGGGACCGCGCTTGAAATCTTCGTCAAAGCTGCCAGCTCGGGTGTGGCGACCATGAGCGGCACGCTTTCGCCGCTTTCAGGGTGCTGCGCAGATGCAGGCGCGCTTGCCGCCAGTATCGCTGCGACCCCAGCCATCACGCCAAGTCATAGTTTTCGCTCAACTCTCATGACCAGCTCGCATGTCGAGCGAACCCGCGTCGCGCTCCATGGGTACGATCACGTCAGCGGCGCATAGCGACTTTTACCAGCCGTCCGGCGATTTGTGTCGAAAGGCGACATTCCAACACGCAGGCTCCGTCACTGCTCGGCGTTCCCGGCAACAGCGTTCCGCGTTGCTGCAAGCGCCCCGAAAACGAATTTCCGCGAGGAAAAAGAGTGGTGCGGGTTCGCTCACAACGACACTACACCCGTCGCGTCGGCGCGCCATTGGACCGTGGTCCAATGCCGATCCAAATCACGGCCAACTATACCTGAGGATGGTCAGCGGCACGAGTTGCCGGCGCGCGTTTGCGCCACAACTAGGATGCACGGCGGCGTTAGCACGCGCGGGAAGCAAATTAATGCTGGCCGCGCCAGTAGCCAAAGTAAAGAGCGCTCGACTGAGCGCCGTGCTGAGCAGTATAGGCCAAGTGAACCATGGTCCAATTCCCTCTGCGGCGCCTTCTTGGCGATTGTTTGCGGCTCGCCGTTACAGGGGAAGACCACGACCGACCACGAGCCCTTTGACCCGAACCTCTGTTCGAATCGTCCACCGAGGCTCTCGCTCAGCTCTTCGATGATTTTCAGCCCGCGGCCGGGGCGAACCGTCGTCGCAGCCGATCCATCGTCGACGACGCTGCATTTGGCAAATGCGCCGGCGCGCGATAGCTCGACGCGAATCTCGCCGGCGCCGCTTAAGAAAGCATGCCGCGCGGCATTATTGATCAACTCGAAGACGATCAATCCCAGCAGCCAGCAACGGTGTGCCGGCAACCGCAAAGGCTGAGCCGCAAGGACCAGCCTGATTTTTCTGCTGTCGAGCTGCGATCGGCAGATCGAACGACAGAGTCGACCAAGAGACGCCGCCGCATCGACCAGCGTGTCGGAATCCGGCATCTGCAGCGCGCGATGCACGTCGGCATACTGGTGCAAGAGCTCGGCAACTCCCGACAGGGCGGCATTGACCTCGGCATTGCCGGAACGCGCCGCGGCCAGCGACACGACGCCGATCGCGGCGGCAAATTCGTTATTGATCCGATGATTGAGTTCATGCAGCAGCGTATGTTCCTGCGGCAAATGCCGCGGAGTGGCGGATTGCGTCATGACGTCCTCCCGATCAAAAATCTGCAGACGACACCCGCCGCAGCGGAGCGGTCAGTCGCGGCGCGACGCTATCCATTGCCCGGAGCATTCGCCCGACCAGGTACGCCACAGACCGCGCCCGGCCACGCGCGACAGGCGGCCGAACGCGTCACCGCCCTGGCCGTTCGCCGAAACCCTCACCTGCACGTCGCCGCTTGGCGCCACCTGGCCGTTAACGCCGTAGCTCTGATCTTCCCCCAGCACCCGGCCGCCGAGGATGCGCACGCCGGCCCGAACGGCGGCCGGACAGCTGCCGCGGGTCGTCTCCAGCACGACGCTCCAGCTCCCGTCAAAGGCGCGCGTAGCGCCGCGGTAGACATTCCGATCGCTGGGATAGGAGTTATAGATCGTGCCGCCGCGGTAGACCCGATGCTGGGCGTAGGAGGGAATGCTCGCGGCCGCGCCGAGCAACGCCACGGATGTGGTGACGACGATGGTACGCAGAAGCTTTGCCATTGGCTTTCTCCTTCTCAAAGAGGCTGCACTCACTTGGACTGTGCTGCGGCTCACGGCGTCTTCTCCCCCTCAATGACTAACTGGCGCCGAGCCGCCGAGTTTCACGTTGCGTAGGATAAGGGCGAGCGGCACCGCGGCGGCGGAGATCGGCATCAGCGCCCAGAACACGTCGATGGAGGCGAGGAAGGCCGCCTGGGTCTGCACTTGCTGAGCGATCCAGGCAAAGGCCTGCTGCTGGGCCTGCGCCAGCGAGGCACCTTGCGCGGCGAAATAGCCGGTCACGTGCTGCAACGCATGCTGATATTGCGGGGTCGAAGGATTGACGAGTTGGAGCGCTGAGTATCCGCGCCAGCATGGCGGCGCCGTTCGATGAAAATGGGGCTCTCATCGTCGGGCAACGAATGGCGCTTCAAATCGCCGGAAGGCCAGCGCGCGGTTCATGTCACCGGCAACATGGAGGCAAACAGCGTCAATGCATTAAAGCTCGCCGCCGCGCTCGGCCAGGGCTTAATCATTGCGCCGGAATTTCTGGTGACCGAGG
>JASHWN010000095.1 GCA_030044035.1 Xanthobacteraceae bacterium | reverse complement strand
ACGTGCTCGTCGAACAGCTCAAGACCGACGAGGCCATCGCCGAAGCCGATACGCTCCTTCTCACCGTGCCCAACCAGCTCGGCGTCGACTACAACGCCCACGTCATCAAGGCGCTTCTCAAGCACGTCGCCCCGGCGCTCGGCTGGCGGTGAGGGCCCACTCGCCTCTGGCGCCGCGACCGTGCTCTGCCTATGCTCGCAAACAGCAACTGGGGCAGGCTGCGGATCGGAGATTCGACGATGGCGAAAAAGGCACGCAAGAGGGTCGCTGCCAAGGCGCGGAAGCCGGCAAAAAGCGCCGCCAAGAAAACCGCCAGGAAAGCCGCCAGCAAGAAGCGCGCAGTAACCAAGCCGCGGCGCAAAGCCGCGCCAGCCAAAAAAGCAAAGCTCGTCGCCAAAAAACCGCCGATCGGCAAACCGGTGATCAGTCAACCGGCCACCGGCAAAGCAGCAGCCAGCAAACCAGTGGCCGCCCAACCAGTGGCAGCTCAGCCGACCGCCGGGCAACAAACCGCGCGGCCGCGACGGAACTTCGTGCAGAAGATCGAGCACAAGGTCGAAGACGCCGTCGAGGCGGTGCTCGACACGCTGACCGATGCCGAGCGGCTGCATCGCAAATTGGAGCCCGGCATCGACCCCGATCAGGAGTGATCGATCGCCGCAACAGCCTCGCTCCGATATGCTGCGGCGCAGCGGGCAAGGGCTGGATGCCGCCGCTCGCAAGTTTCCACGTGGCGTGCGCTTTTGATCATGGATGGTTTGCACAATCCGTAGGTCCGCGCCGCTTTGCCGGCCCATGCTGGTTTGCTAAGCAGATCAGCAGGTAAAACTGAATCAGGCCGCGCAATGAGATGACCAAAAAGCGCCCCGTGGTCGGCGTGATCGGCAGCGCGCATAAGGTTGAGGGCCGCTTCACCGCGCAGCGGGTCGGCGAGCGCAATTTGCGCGCGGTCGCCGAGGTCGCGGGCGCCCTGCCGCTGATCTTTGCCGGCACGCCGGAGATCACCGACATCGGCGCACTGCTCGAGGTGGTCGACGGCATTTTGCTCACCGGGGCGCGCGCCAACGTGCACCCGACCCGCTTCGGCATGGCCGAAGACCCGCGCCATGAGCCGTACGACCATGACCGCGACGCGCTGGCGCTGGCGCTGATCGAGGCTTGCGTCGCGCGCGGCGTGCCGCTGTTCGGCATCTGCCGCGGCTTTCAGGAGATGAGCGTGGCGTTCGGCAGCTCCTTGCATCCGGAAATCCGCGAACTGCCCGGGCGCATGAACCACCGCATGCCGCGGCTGCCCAACGGCGAAATCCATCCCGACCTCGCCGTGGTGTTCGCCGACCGCCACGAGGTGCGGCTGACGCCCGGCGGCGTGTTCGCCAAGCTGCTCGGCTGCGACACCATCCGGGTCAATTCGCTGCACGGCCAGGGCATTTTGCAGCCCGGCAAGCGCATCGTGATCGAAGGCGTGGCCGAGGACGGCACCGTCGAGGCGATCCGCATCGCCGACGCGGCCGGCTTTGCGCTCGGCGTGCAATGGCACGCCGAACACGCCGCCGACCGCAATCCGATCAATCGCAAACTGTTCGAAGCGTTCGCCGCGGCGCTGACAGCGCGCCGGCGGAGGTGACGCGACGGATTATTCAAGGTTGCTCTGGGCCATCTGTGATGGCATGATGGCGCCATCATGAATGCGCGCACGCAGATTACTATGGATCCGGAGTTGCAGCGGCGGGCACAGGCCAAGGCCGCCGCACTCGGCATCTCATTTGCTGAATATATTCGGCGCCTGGTCGCCGGCGACTTGGGCGAGCAGCACAAGTCCAAGCCCGACATCTCGGTTTTATTTGATCTCGGCGCTTCAGACGAACCGACCGACATCGCGCGCGATAAGGACAAGATGATTGGCCAAGCGGTCTGGGAAGAATATTTGCGAGACATCGGCAGCGCGCCCAAAGTCAGAACGCAGCGCCGCCGGACCCGACGCCGTTGAGCGTCTTTATCGACACGTCGGTGTGGTTCGCTGCCGCTAACATTCGCGACCGTCATAACCATCGCGCAAAAATACTGCTGGCGAGCCTCGACGAACCGGTTCTGAGCGATCACATCCTCGTGGAAACCTGGGGCTTGCTGAATAGCCGCATCCACCGGCAGGCGGCTGAAGAATTCTGGTCCCAAGTCAGGAACGGCGCCGTTGCAATGGAGAAAGTCGGTGCAGCAGACCTGGAGCGCGCCTGGGCTATTGGCGAATTGTTTCCCGATCAGAATTTTTCCCTCGTTGACCGCACGAGCTTCGCGGTGATGGAGCGGCTTGGCCTTACTCAAGCGGCGAGCTTTGACGACGATTTCGCCGTTTATCGCTATGGCCGCAACCGCGATCGTGCCTTCGAGATTCTGCGATAGGCGAGCGAAGGCCGAGCTACTCCCCCGTCCAGTGCGGCGCGCGCTTGTTGAGGAAGGCGTCGAGGCCTTCGCGAAAATCGCGGCTCATGTAGCACATCAGGATGAGGTCCTCGCCCTCCTCGCGGGACAGCCGGCGCATCAGGCGGGCGAGCGCCTGCTTGGTGGCGTTGAGCGTCAGCGGCGCGTTGCCGGCGACGGTGGCGGCGAGCTCGTCGGCGCGCTTCTGCAGCGCCGGCAAATCCTCGACCACCTCGTTGAGGAGGCCGACGGCGGCCGCCTCCTCGGCGCCGATCAGCCGCGCGGTGAAGATCAAATCCTTCACCTGCGCCGGGCCGACCAGTGCGGTGAGCCGGCTGATGTTCGACATCGACAGGCAATTGCCGAGGGTGCGCGCGATCGGAAACCCCATCTTCACGCTCTTGCTGCCGATGCGCAGGTCGCAGCAGGCGGCGATGCCGGCGCCGCCGCCGGTGCAGGCGCCGTTGATCGCCGCAATGGTCGGCACGCGGCATTGCTCGAGCTGGCCGAGCACGCGGTCGATGCGGGATTCGTAGTCGAGCGCGTGCTGCGGCGTGGTGAAGGCGCGGAATTGGTTGATGTCGGTGCCGGAGGCGAACGCCTTGTCGCCGGCGCCCTGGAACACCAGCACCTTGATGGCGCGGTCCTTGTTGGCCTGCTCGCAGATTTGCGCCAGGCGCTCGTACATTGCGAACGTGAAGGCGTTGCGCGCCTGCGGCCGGTTGAAAGTGACGCGGCCGATGCCGTCGCGCAGGTCGAAGAGAAGGTCGTCGTTGACTGTGGTTTGCTGGTCCATGCCATGGTCCCGTGGCCGCGCGAATTGGCACGCTTGGTCGGTTCGGCCGAGCCCCCCGCCCGCTAATGCGCCGTGCTCGACTCGATGCCCTCGATGTCCTCCAGCATGGTCTGGCCGAGATGGCGGATCGCCTCTGCCGTCAAAGCCGCCCATTGCTCCTTCGGACCGAGCATGATGGTCTCGGCAAGGCTTTCGGAAATGCGCGCGACCATGTCGCCGAGATCGACATTCTCCTGGCCCTCGATGCGCTCGCGCACCAATTCGTTGATGTCGCAATGCAGGCAATCGCTCATCGGAATACTCCGTGATTTCGTAGGGTGGGCTTAAGCGTTGGCGCAGCCCACGCGTTCAGCGACAAGGATTGTCCGCGTGGGGACGGCGCTTCGCGCCTTTGCCCACCCCACAAATAGTTACGCCCCGACCTGTTTGCCGACGAACGCCACCATGCGGGCGAACAGGTCGCCGGTCTTGGTCAGGTCGGGCGAATGGCCGGCATGGCGCTCCATGTCGATATAGTCCAGCGCGATGTCGCCGCCGGCCTTCTTGTAATAGGCGCAGAAGCGTTGCGGCTCGTTGCCGGCAAAATCGGAATCCGGGTCCTTGTAATCGTGCTGCACGTCGTTGCGGCCCTGATACCAGACGGCAGGCGGCAGCGCGACCTTTTCGCCGCGCTCGAGCGCCAAGAGCGGATTGCCCTCCGCCATGGCGGCCTCGCTGCCCCAGTACGAATCGTGGCGCCCAATAATCGACTTGCCCCAGTCCTTGCCGGCCGCCAGGTCACGCTTGGCGTGGCGATAGCGCGACAGCGGATTGATCACCGGCCAGGACATGATCACGCAGCGTACCGAGGCGTCCTGCGCAGCGGCGCCCGCCGGCAGCGCGATCGCGCCATAGCGCGGATCGCGCGGCCGCATCGCCACCAGCATGGCCAAGTGGCCGCCGCTTGACTGGCCCGAGAGGCCGACGAGGTTTGGCTGGGTCTTCAGCGCGCG
>JASHWN010000008.1 GCA_030044035.1 Xanthobacteraceae bacterium | reverse complement strand
GCTCCGTCCTGTGCCATATTGGGCCGAATCTTTTAGTCCGTTGACCCGATGACGACGACCGACCTCGACCAAGTGAAAAAGCTGCCCTCGCCGCGCATCTTTCTGGTCCGGATGCTGGTGTTCGTCGTGCTGTGCGCGCTGATCGCTTTCGTGCTGCAGCGCCAGATCCTGCAGGCGTTCTTCGCCAACCCGTGGCTCAACGGCTTGATCATCTTCGTCCTGGTCCTCGGCATCATCCTGTCGTTCCACCAGGTGATCCGGCTGTTTTCCGAGGTCGGCTGGGTCAACCGCTACCGCGCCGAGCCGCAACTGGCCGCCAAGAAGGCGCCGTCGCTGTTGGCGCCGATCGCCGCGATTTTGGGCACCGAGCGCGCCGACCGCGTCGCCATCTCGGCGCAGACCATGCGCGCCTTCCTCGATTCGCTGGCGACGCGGCTCGACGAGGCGCGCGACATTTCGCGCTATCTGACCGGGCTCCTGGTGTTCCTCGGCCTTCTTGGCACGTTCTGGGGTTTGATCGAGACCGTCGGCTCGGTCGGCAGCATCATCAACAACCTGAAAGTCGGCGGCGACGCCGATTCGGTGTTCGAAGCGCTCAAGGAGGGCCTGTCGGCGCCGCTCGGCGGCATGGGCATCTCGTTCTCGTCGTCGCTGTTCGGGCTCGCCGGCTCGCTCATTCTCGGCTTCCTCGATCTGCAGACGAGCCAGGCGCAAAATCGCTTCTACACCAGCTTCGAAGACTGGCTTGCCACCACCGTGCAGGACATCGGCACCGCGGCCGGCAACGGCGGCGCGGCCCTGACTGCCACGACGCTTAACGCCATGGAACGGCTGCGCCAGGCGGTCGGCGACGTCGGCTCGAACAAGGCCACCACCGCCGCGATGGCCAACCTCGCCGAAGCGATCCAGGGCCTCGTCCACCACATGCGCACCGAGCAGCAGATGATCCGCGACTGGGCCGACGAGCAGAGTAAGCTCAACCGCGACCTGCGCCGCTTCATGGAGCTGTTGGCGCGCGAGACCGTGGACCGATGAATTATCGAACGTGTTTCCCGGGCGCAGCGCAGCACGAAGTGGTGCGCTGCAGACCCGGGACCGTTTCAAGCTCTGAGTTTGTAAAGATCCCGGATCAGCGGTGCACCGCTTCGCGCTGCACCGCATCCGGGAAACAAAGGTTGAAGAAGCCGTAAGCCATGGCACTCTCCCGCTTCCGCCGCGACAGCGGCATGAATTACTGGCCGGGCTTCGTCGACGCGCTGTCGACGCTGGTGCTCTCCGTGATCTTTCTGCTCACCGTGTTCATGGTGGCGCAGTTCTTCCTGACGCAGGAGATTTCCGGCAAGGACACGGCGCTGTCGCGGCTCAATGCGCAGATCGCGCGCTTGAGCCAGCTCTTGTCGCTGGAGCAGACCGGCAAAGCGAGCCTGCAGGATGAGGTCGCGACCTTGCGCGCCTCGCTCACCGCCGCCGAAGGCGAGCGCGACCGGCTGCGCGAGGCGACCAGTCAGGGCCCGGCCGCGGGCGGCGGCACCGACAAGCTCAACGGCCAGCTCGATCTGGAAAAAGAGGCGACCGCCCGCGCCGTGGCGCAGATCGAAAATCTCAACCAGCAGATCGGCGCGCTGCGCCGCCAGATCGCGGCGCTCGAGGAAGCGCTCGGCGCCTCGGAGAAAAAGGAAAGCGCGGCGCAACTGCGCATCACCGATCTCGGCCAGCGCCTCAACGTCGCTTTGGCGCAGCGCGTGCAGGAACTGTCGCGCTACCGCTCCGACTTTTTCGGCACGCTGCGCGGCATTTTGGGCGACCGCCCAGACATCCGCATCGTCGGCGACCGCTTCGTGTTCCAATCCGAAGTGTTTTTCGACAGCGGCGCCGCGACCTTGCGGCCGGAAGGCCGCGCCGAGCTCGATAAGCTCGCCGACGCGGTGATGGCGCTGGAGAAGCAGATCCCCTCCGACATCAACTGGGTGCTCCGCGTCGACGGCCACACCGACGTGCGGCCGCTGGGGCCGACCTCGCCGTTCAAGACGAACTGGGACCTTTCCGCCGCGCGCGCGATTTCGGTCGTGCAGTATCTGATCAGCAAGGGCGTCTCGCCGGGGCGCCTCGCCGCCGCCGGCTTCGGCGAATTTCAACCGATCGATCCCGGCACCAGCGACCAGGCGCTCGCCCATAACCGCCGCATCGAGCTGAAACTGACCGAGCGCTGATGGCTGAAGATGGCGGCGTCACGGTGCGGCCGATGGTGCCGCAGGACCTCGCCGAGACCCTCGATATGTGGGTCGCCACTTGGCAGGCCGCCTACCCGCACATCGATTTTGCTGCGCGGCGCGGCTGGACCAAGGACCGCATCGCCCAACTCGAGCGCACCGGCTCACGCGCGCTGATCGCGTTGCGCGACAACCGCATCATCGGCGCGCTGGTCGTCAACCCGCAGACCGGCTATCTCGATCAGCTCGTGGTTGCCACCGCGGACCACGGAAGCGGCGTTGCCGATATCCTGCTTGCCGAAGCGCGCCGCCTCTCGCCTTTGCGCCTCGACCTCCACGTCAATCAAGACAACGCGCGAGCCATCCGCTTCTATCAGAAACACGGCTTCGTCACCGTGGCCGAGGACGTGAACCCGCGCTCCGGAGCGCCGATTTACCGCATGAGTTGGCGGCCGTGAGGCGCGAGCACCTACCCCGCCTGAAACTGCAGCTTGGCGAGCCGCGCATAGAGGCCGCCGCCGGCGGCGAGCGTTTGGTGCGTGCCCTCTTCGACGATGCGGCCTTCGTCGAGCACCAGGATGCGGTCGCACGACAGCACGGTGGCGAGCCGGTGCGCGATCACCATGGTGGTGCGGCCGCGCATCAGGTCGGCCAAGGCCGCGGCGACTTGGGTTTCGCTCTCGGCGTCGAGCGACGAGGTTGCCTCGTCGAGCAGCAACAACGGCGCGTCGCGGAGGATGGCGCGCGCAATGGCAATGCGCTGACGCTGGCCGCCGGACAACATCACGCCGCGCTCGCCGACCATGGTGTCGAAACGCTGCGGCAGCGCGCCGATGAATCCCGCCGCATGGGCGTGCTCGGCCGCGCGCATCACCTCGGCATCGGAGGCGTCCGGCCGGCCGAAGCGGATATTGTCGCCGACCGAAGCGGCAAACATCACGCTGTCCTGCGGCACGAGCGCGATGCGGGAGCGCAAGCCGGCGGGATCGAGATCGGCAAGGCGCAGGCCATCGAAGGCGATGCGGCCGGCGCTGGGATCGTAGAAACGCAGCAACAGATGAAAAATCGTGCTCTTGCCGGCGCCGGACGGACCGACGATCGCGACCTTCTCGCCCGGCCGGACGCGGAACGAGACGCCGTTGAGCGCGGCGATATCGGAGCGCGTCGGGTAGGCGAAGCGCACGTCGTCGAACAGAACTTCGCCGCGTGGCGGCGATGGCAGCGGCTTAGGCTGCGCCGGCCGCACGATTACCGGCTTGATCGCCAGGATCTCGAACAGCCGCTCCGCGGCGCCCGAAGCCTGCGCGACCTCGCCGCCGATCTCCGACAGCGAGCCGAGCGCGCTCGCGGCGAGGACGGCGTAGAGCACGAACTGGCTGAGGCGACCCGGCGTGATGGCGCCGGCGAGAACTTCGTGGGCGCCGATCCACAGCACGATCACGACGCTCGCCGAGACCAGGAAGATAGCGAACCCGGTCAGCAGCGCGCGGGCGCGGATCGAGGCGCGCGCCGCCATGAAGGCGCGCTCGACCGCGCCGCGAAACCGCGCGATGCCGAGCCGCTCGTTGGTGAAGGCCTGCAGGAGCCGCACCGCGCCGATCAATTCGGCGGCGTAAGCCGAGGCATCGGCGAGCGTGTCCTGCGCGAAGCGCGAGCGGCGGCGCACCGCGCGGCCGAACGCATAAAGCGGCAGCACGATGATCGGGATCGCAGCGAGCACGAAGGCGGACAGCCACGGGCTCGTCACCACCATCATGGTGCTGGCGCCGACGAACAGCACGAAGTTGCGCAACGCGACCGAAACCGAGCTGCCGACGGCGGCCTTGATTTGCGTGGTGTCGGCGGTGAGCCGCGAGATCACCTCGCCGGTGCGCGCCTCGTCGAAAAATGCGGCGGAGAGGCTGGTGACGTGCGCGAACACGTCGCCGCGCAAGTCGGCGACGATGCGTTCGCCGAGCGTAGTGACGAGGAAGTAACGCAGCGCGCTCGCCAGCGCCAGGATTGCGGCGACGCCGATCATGACCAGAAAGTAGCTGTTGATCAGCGCGACGCCGCGCGGCGTAAAGCCGAAATCGATCATGCGGCG
>JASHWN010000094.1 GCA_030044035.1 Xanthobacteraceae bacterium | reverse complement strand
TACCAAGTCTCGTTCACCTGGATGAGCGAGATCGAGGTGCTGCATCTCGCCTGTGCTTTCGACTTGCGGCCGCCCGAGCCGCGGCGATCGGCCGTGCAGGAGCTGATCACCAGCATCAACGAGCAATTATGGCTCGGCCACTTCGACATCTGGGCCAAGCCGGGCATCGTGCTGTTTCGCCATGCCATCCCTCTTGCCGGCGGCACCACGGTTTCGCCGCGGCAATGCGAGGTGATCCTCGGCAGCGCGCTCGATTCCTGCGAGCGCTATTACCCGGCATTCCAGTACGTCGCCTGGGCCGGCAAGTCCGCCAGCGATGCCATGGGCAGCGTCATGCTGGACACCGCCGGCGAAGCGTGACCGGCGGGGCGCGCGAAGTCATCTTTTACGTATATCCCGGCGCACCTTGAGAAACTCGGCCGAATAATCGCGCGCGACATGAGCCGCACAGAACGGTCGAGCCCGACAGCCCCGATCACCGCTACGCAACACACAAGGCGCCTCACCGCTTGCGCTCGGGGTGCCAGCCGACGATTGCATCGGGCACGGCGTCGGTCGAGGCGAAATACGGCTTGATGTCGAGGAGCGGCGTGCCGTCGAGGCAATCGATGCCGACGACGGTGAGCCGGTCGGCCTCGATGCGGAGGAGCCGCGCCACCGAGAGCGCGATCGGATTGGGCCGCGCCGGCGAGCGCAGCGCGAAGGTGCCGTGCGGCTCGGCATAATGGTGCGGCGCCTGCAGCACCAGATCGCGCCGCGCCTCATGCATCCAGTACAGCACGATGACGTGGCTTGCCGTCTCGAGGTCTTTGAGGCCGCCGGCCCAGCGCGGATCGAGCTCGATGGTGCACTCCGCGTCGGCCTCGCGGGCGTTCTTCGGGCACTCCTCGCGCTGCCGCCACGGCGTGCGGATGCGGCCGATATAATAAAGAGAGGCATCGAACCGCTCGGGTAGCGCCACGGCGACCTCGCCCTCGCGCAGCCCGTAGGGGTCTTGATCTTTCGCTGCTTCGGTCATGCGCCGAAGTTTGCATGCGGTTCGCGGCGCGCCAAGCGGCTTCCTCTAAACCGTCATCCTGAGGTGGCCGCGCGAAGCGCGGCCCTCGAAGGATGCAGCTCAGGCGCTCGGGCCGTCGCCCTTCGAGGCTCGCTTCGCTCGCACCTCAGGGTGACGGGATTGGAGTTGGGCCGCATCCCATTCTGCCCATTGACGGAACTTCATTTAATCGTATAAAGATATCTTTATGTCTAAGGACGACCGGCCCATCGGCTTTCCCGCCCTCACCGCCGTGCTCAAGGCAGCCGGTGAAGCAACGCGGCTGCGCATTTTGGCGCTGCTGGCCGAGACCGAGCTGACCGTGTCCGACCTCACCGCCATTCTGCGCCAATCGCAGCCGCGGCTATCGCGGCACTTACGGCTCCTCACCGAGGCCGGTCTGGTCGAGCGTTTCCGCGAAGGCGCCTGGGCGTTCTTCCGGCTCGGCGAGCGCGGCAGCTCAGCCGATATCGCCCGCGCCCTGATCGCGCGGCTTGATGCCGACGACCCGGCAATCGGGCGCGACCGCGAGCGGCTTGTTGCGGTACGCAGCGCGCGCGTTGCCGCCGCGCAGGCCTATTTCCGCCGCCACGCCGCCGAGTGGGACCGCATCCGCAAGCTGCATGTCGCCGATGCCGCGGTCGAAGCGGCGCTGCACGCGGCGCTCGCCGACAAGCCGATCCGCAGCCTGCTCGATCTCGGCACCGGCACCGGCCGCATGCTCGAACTGTTCGCCCCCGACATCGAGCGCGGGCTCGGCCTCGATCTGTCGCTCGACATGCTGGCGCTGGCGCGGGCGCGGCTCGACCGCGCCGGCCTGCAGCATTGCAGCGTCCGCCACGGCGATATCTACAATCTGGCGCTGCCGCGCGACTCCTTCGACGTCGTCATTCTGCATCAGGTCCTGCACTTTCTCGACGACGGGCCGCGCGCCGTCGCCGAAGCGGCGCGCGTGCTGCGGCCGGGCGGCCGGCTCCTCGTCGTCGACTTCGCGCCGCACGATCTCGAATTCTTGCGCGAGCAGCACGCTCATCGCCGGCTCGGCTTTGCCGCCGAGACGGTGACGCAGTGGATGGAGGCCGCCGGGCTCGAGCCGGTGCGGCAGCAGACCTTGCCGCCCGGGCCGGAAGGCAAGATCGCGGTGACGCTGTGGCTCGGGCGCGATCAGCGCATCCTCCTTGCGGCGCCGACCGCGCGCGAGGTGGCGTGATGGACGCGAACGTGCCGCGGGCGAGCCGCTTCGTGCGAGGCAGCGCGCCGCGCGCGATCGGCGTCTCGTTCGAGTTCTTTCCGCCGAAGACCGCCGAGATGGAGCAGTCGCTGTGGGAAGCGATTGCGCGTCTTGCGCCGCTGTCGCCGAGTTTCGTCTCGGTCACCTACGGCGCCGGCGGCTCGACGCGCGAGCGCACCCACGCCACGGTCAAGCGCATCCTCGGCGAAACCATGCTGACGCCGGCGGCGCATCTGACCTGCGTCGCGGCGACGCGCGCCGAGATCGATGCGGTGATCGCGGCCTATGCGCAAGCCGGCGTGCGTCACATCGTGGCGTTGCGCGGCGATCCGCCCGGCGGCGCCGGCGAACGCTACACGCCCTATCCGGGCGGTTACCGCAACGCCGCCGATCTGGTCACCGGCATCAAACGCCGCGGCGCGGCGTGCGGCGATCTGGAAGTGTCGGTCGCGGCCTATCCGGAAAAGCATCCGGACAGTCCGTCGGTCGCGGCCGACATCGACATGCTCAAGGCCAAGGTCGACGCCGGGGCGAGCCGCGCCATCACCCAGTTCTTCTTCGAGAACGATCTTTACTTCCGCTATCTCGACCGGGTGCGCGGGCGCGGCATCGACATTCCGATCGTGCCGGGCATCCTGCCGGTGCAGAATTTCAAGACCACCAAGAACTTCGCCGCACGCTGCGGCGCCTCGGTGCCGGCCTGGCTCGCCGAGCGGTTCGAAAATCTCGACGACGATGCGGCGACGCGCAAGCTCATCGCCGCCGCGGTCGCCGCCGAGCAGGTGCTTGATCTCGTCGATCACGGCGTGCGCGATTTTCACTTCTACACCATGAACCGTGCCGACCTGGTCTACGCCATCTGTCACCTGCTCGGCCTGCGGCCGCATCAGGATCAAGCCTCTGCGCCTGACGAAGCGCTCGGCGCGCTCCCTCTCCCCGGAGGGGAGAGGGTCGGGGTGAGGGGGCTCGGAAGATGAAGGCCAGCCCCCAAACAGCGAGGCGACTGCGCCGCGGTCAAACCGATGCCGAACGGATTCTGTGGTTTCGCTTGCGCGATCGCCGTCTCGGAGGTTGGAAATTCCGTCGACAATTTCCGATTGATCGCTTCGTGGTGGATTTCTTCTGCGCTGACGCACATCTCATTATCGAGCTCGACGGCGGGCAACATGCCGGTCGTGCACACAATGATGAGCGGCGAACGAAAATT
>JASHWN010000093.1 GCA_030044035.1 Xanthobacteraceae bacterium | reverse complement strand
TGGGAGCGCGGTGCACAATGGCTCAAAGAGGCCGGCGCCGAGGCGGTCGAGATTTCGCTGCCCATGACCAAATACGCGCTGCCGGCCTATTACATCGTAGCGCCGGCGGAAGCGTCATCGAACCTGGCGCGCTATGACGGTGTCCGCTACGGGCTGCGCGTGGCAGGCCGCGACGTCATCGACATGTACGAGCGCACGCGCGCGGCCGGTTTCGGCAAGGAAGTGCGCCGCCGCGTCATGATCGGCACCTACGTGCTCTCCGCCGGCTATTACGACGCCTATTACCTGCAGGCACAGAAGGTGCGGACCTTGATCAAGCGCGATTTCGAAAAGTGTTTTGCCGATGGCATCGACGCGATCTTGACGCCGACCACGCCGTCGGCGGCGTTCGGCATCGGCGAAAAGGGCCGCGCCGATCCGATCGAGATGTATTTGAACGACGTGTTCACGGTGACGGTGAACATGGCCGGGCTGCCCGGCATTTCGGTGCCGGCCGGTCTCGATGCGCAGGGCCTGCCGCTCGGACTGCAGCTGATCGGCCGCCCGTTCCAGGAGGAGACGCTGTTTGCGCTCGGCGCGGTCATGGAGCAGGCAGCGGGGCGGTTCGCGCCGGAGAAATGGTGGTGTTGAACTACGAACGTTGACATAACCAATTCGGTTACATATCATAACCATTATGAAGCTCGACGAATGGCTGAACAAGAATCCCGAGAAAGCAAAGGGATTCCACGACCGGATCGGCGTTGCCAAGATGTCGCTCTGGCGGTATCGCAAGGGCAAACACTTTCCGCGTGACGTCATCGGCAAGATCGTGCGCGAAACGGCCGGTGCGGTGACGGCTAACGATTTTTACAATCTAGCTCAGCACGGGGGCGGACGAAAACGTCCGCAGCGGCCGGGTGGGCGGGATAAATCGAAAAAATCGAAACACCACCCACTGATCGGCTGTCTGAAAGGCACGATATGGATCGCACCAGAAACCGATCTCACACAGCCGGCCGACCCTGAATGGGCTGAGGTGGCGTACGGCGACCGCACCTGGCCCGACCAGGAATGACAGAACGCGAAACACTGTTGCTCGATACTTGCGCGGCCATATGGCTCGCCAGCGATCTGCCGATGACGCGTGCCGCGATCGAGGCCATGGACCGGGCCTTTGCGACCGCGTCACGAGTCTTCGTGTCGCCGATCTCGGCGTGGGAAATCGGCATGCTGTGTGCCCGCGGCCGTCTGAAATTTTCAATGTCGCCGCAGTCGTGGTTTCATCGCCTTCGTAGCACGCGCGGAATGGCGCTCGCTGAGTTGTCTCCCGAGATCTTGATTGCTGCGTCTTATTTGCCCGGCAGGCCGCCGCGCGATCCAGCCGATCGAATCATGGCGGCCACGGCGCGTGAACACGGCTACAAGCTGGTCACGCGGGATCGACCCTTGCTGGCCTACGCGGAGCAGGGTCATATTCAGGCACTTCCGTGCTGATTCTTTGTCATGACGCCGCTCGGCTTCAAACGATCGCTGTCCAAATCGGAACCGCCGTCCGGCCTGTCGCCGGCGCTGGTCGCGTTGTGGTGGGCGGGTAAGAACGACTGGGACAAGGCGCACAAGCTGGTGATGAGCAAGGAAGGCGCCGAATGCGCGTGGGTTCATGCTTACCTGCACCGGCTCGAAGGCGACCTCGACAACGCGCGCTACTGGTACCGCCAAGCGCGCCGTCCAGCGGCAGCCGGCGCGCTCGCCGACGAATGGGCCGCGATCGTTGCTGCCTTGCTGGGCCCGGAATAGCGCCGAACCCGGTTTAAATCAGCTGCCATCCTGCGGCGGCGCTGCTGGCCGCTCGGTCGTCTTGATCGCGCCCGCTTCGCTGATCTCATTGCGGCGCCGCGGCAGCGCGTGCGGAAGTTCGCGCTGCAAAAACTCGATGAGTTTTTCGCGCACCTCGGCGCGCAGGTCGGATACGGCCCCAGCATCATTGGCGCTGACCAGGGCGCGCAACTCGATCGTCGTCTCCCTGCAGTCGGTGACCTGCAGGTTGACCACTTTGCCGTTCCACAGCTTCGATTGCGCCGCGATCTCGGTGAGCTTTTTGCGCACGGCCTCGACCGGCGTGGTGTGGTCGACGTAGAGCATGACGCTGCCGATCAATTCGCCGCCGGTCCGGGTCCAGTTCTGAAACGGCTTCTCGATGAAATAGCTGATCGGAACCACCATGCGGCGCAAGTCCCAGAGCCGCAGCACGACGTAGGTGAAGGTGATCTCCTCGACGTTGCCCCATTCGTTCTCGACTATCACCGCATCGTCGATGCGAATCGGCTGCGCTATGGCGATCTGGACGCCGGCGAGGAAGTTGCTCATCACCGGCCGTGCGGCGAGGCCAGCAACGATCCCGGCAACGCCGGCCGAGGCGAACAGCGTGACGCCGAATTGGCGCACCTCGCTGAACGTCATCAGCGCAAAGCCGAGCGTCACCAGAACGATCACGACTTCGGCGACGCGCTGCAGCACGCGGACCTGGGTCACGTGCTTGCGCGCCATCAGGTTGTCGGTGATGCCGACCTGGAAGCGCAGCAGGTACAAATTT
>JASHWN010000092.1 GCA_030044035.1 Xanthobacteraceae bacterium | reverse complement strand
TTGGGAGGATTTCGGCAATGATTGCGCATCTTCGCGCCGTGCTTGCGGCAGCGTTGGCGGCCGTTTGCGTGGCGGCTTGGTGCGGCCCTGCGAACGCGGCTGACAAGCCCTTTCAGAATGCCGACTTGGCCAAGAGCGCGGTCGGGCTCGAGGCGCAGATCAAGGCCGATGCCGGCAGCTCGAGGCAGCCGTTGGCGCAATTGCGGCGCAATGCCGACGCCGCCTTTGCCAAGAACGATTTCCGCACCGGCATGGCGGTGCTCAGCCAAATGGTGGCGGCGGCGCCGAACGATGCCGCCACCTGGCTGCGGCTTGCCCGCACCATCATGGAAATCCGCCCGGCCAACGACGAGGAGCGCGCCATGCTGCTCGGCCGCGCGTCGGCTGCGGCCTATCTCGGTTATCAGCGCGCCAATAACCGCGACGACGAGGCCGATGGCCTGACGCTGCTCGGCAACGTTTTGACGGTGCGGCAGATGTGGCGGCCGGCGCTCGACGCGTTGCGGCTGTCGCTTGAACTGCGTGAGGTCGCCGAGGTGCGCGCGCAATACGAACGCCTGCGCGAACAGCACGGCTTCCGCGTGCTCGATTACACCATCGACGCCGACACCGCTTCGCCGCGCGCCTGCTTCCAGTTCTCGGAAAGTCTGCCGACGCGCGCCGACTTCTCGCCGTTCGTGGTGCTCGCCGGCACCGACAAGCCGGCGCTGGCGGTCGAGGACAAGCAGCTCTGCGTCGAAGGCTTGCAGCACGGCCAGACCTACACGGTCACTTTGCGCGCCGGCCTGCCGTCGGTGGTGCACGAGACGCTGTCGAAATCCGTCGACTACGCGATTTACGTGCGCGACCGCCAGCCCGCGGTGCGCTTTTCCTCGACCGCCTACGTGCTGCCGCGCACCGGCCAGAACGGCATTCCGGTTATCAGCGTCAACACGCGTGCGGTGGCGGTCGAGATTTATCAGGTCAGCGACCGCAATCTGATCGATACGATTGCCGGCGTCGGCTATGGGCACGGCGATTTTCAGCATGCTCTGTCTCGCTATGACGTCGAGCGCCTGAAGGACGCGCGCGGCGTACAGATGTGGAGCGGCGAGCTGCAGATCGCGCAGTCGCCGCTCAATGCCGAGGTCACCACCGCGTTTCCGGTCGATCAGGCGGTCGGCGCGCTCAAACCTGGCGCCTATGTGATGGTGGCGCAGCCGCAGGAGCTGAAAAACGCCGACAATTTCGATTCGCTCGCCACCCAATGGTTCATCGTCTCCGATCTTGGGCTGACGGCTTTCTCCGGCAATGACGGCATCCATGTCTTCGTCAATTCGTTGGCAACGACACAGCCGAAGAACGGCATCGAGCTGCGCCTGATCTCGCGCGGCAACGAAGTATTGGCGACGCGGCGCACCGATGCGAATGGGCAGGCGCGGTTCGAAGCCGGCCTGGCGAGCGGGGAGGGCGGCGCGGCGCCCGCTTTATTGGTGGCGGCCGATCCGGCCGGCGACTACGCGTTCCTCAATCTGAAAACGCCGGCCTTCGATCTCACCGACCGCGGCGTTGGCGGCCGGCCGGCGCCGCATGGGCTCGATGCCTTGGTCTATGCCGAGCGCGGCGTTTATCGTTCCGGCGAAACCGCGTACATTACCGCGCTGTTGCGCGACGGGCAGGGCAGCGCGGCGCTCGGCGTGCCGCTGACACTGGCGGTGCAACGCCCCGACGGCGTCGAATTCCGCCGAGCGCTCGTCGCCGATCAAGGCGTCGGCGGCCACAGTTTTGCGCTGGCGCTGCCGGCGTCGGCTCCGAGCGGCACTTGGCACGTCCAGGCCTTTACCGATCCGAAGCGCCCGCCGGTCGGCGAGACCACGTTCTTGGTCGAGGATTACGTGCCCGACCGCATCGAATTCGACCTCACGTCGACGGCGGCGAGCATCGCGCCCAACAATCCAGCGGCGATGAATGTCGCCGGCCGCTTTCTTTACGGCGCCCCGGCTTCTGGCCTTACGCTCGAAGGCGAGGTGACGATCACGGCAGCCAAAGAGCGCGCCGGTTTTGCCGGCTACGAGTTCGGCCTCGCCGATGAGACGGTCGAAGCGGCCAAGCAATCGCTCGAGGATTTGCCGGAGACCGATGCCGCCGGGAAAGCGAGTTTCTCCGTCGCCCTCGACAAGGTGCCGGCGAACACGCATCCGCTGCAGGCGCAGATCGCCGTGCGCATGGCGGAAGCCGGCGGCCGTGCCGTCGAGCGTACGCTGACGCTGCCGGTTGCCCCGAGCGGCAACATGATCGGCGTAAAGCCGCTGTTCTCCGGCCGCGCGCTGGCCGATGGCGCCGCCGCGACCTTCGACGTGCTTGCCGTCGGGCCCGACGGCAAAGCGGTGGCGCATAGCGGGCTGCATTATCAGCTCCTGCGCATCGAGACGCATTATCAGTTCTACAAGCGCGACGGGCAGTGGAATTACGAGCCGGTGAAGACGACGACGCGCGTCGCCGACGGCTCATTCGATGTCGCGACCGACAAGCCAGCGCAGCTGTCGCTGCCGGTCCATTTCGGCCGCTACCGGCTCGAAGTCGCAACTGCCGATCCGAACGGCCCCGTCACCTCGGTCGATTTCGATGCCGGCTGGTACGTCGAGACAAACGCCGACACGCCTGACATGCTCGAAGTGGCGCTCAACAAGCCCGACTATCAGCCGGGCGACACCATGACGGTCGCGGTCACCGCCCGCAGCGACGGCGAGCTGATGCTCAACGTCGTTGGCGATCGGCTGTTGGCGAGCCAGAGCATGGACGTCAAAGCCGGCCTCGCGCAGGTCAAGGTGCAGGTCGGGCGCGATTGGGGTACCGGCGCCTATCTGGTCGCGACCTTGCGCCGGCCGCTCGATGCGCCGGCGCAGCGCATGCCCGGCCGCGCCATCGGCGTGCAATGGTTTTCCATCGCGCGCGCGGCCAAGGCACTGAGCGTGCAGTTGCAGGTGCCGCCGCTGTTGCGGCCGAACACGGCGCTGACGCTTCCGGTCAAGATCAACGGCCTCACTGCGGGCGAGCAGGCGCGCCTGGTGGTCGCTGCGGTCGACGTCGGCATTCTCAACCTGACCAATTACAAGCCGCCGTCGCCGGACGATTATTACTTGGGCCAGCGCGCGCTCGGCGCCGACATTCGCGACCTGTACGGCCAGTTGATCGACGGCATGCAGAGCGTGCGCGGCGAGATCCGCAGCGGCGGCGATGAAGGCGCGCAGCTGCAAGGCAGCCCGCCCACAGGGCCGCCGGTCGCGCTTTATTCCGGCCTGGTGACGGTCGGGCCGGACGGCACCGCGCAGGTGACTTTCGACGTGCCTGACTTCAACGGCACGCTGCGCGTCATGGCGGTGGCGTGGAGTAAGGACAAGGTCGGCCACGCCACGGCGGACGTCACCGTGCGCGATCCGGTGGTGCTGACCGCGACCTTGCCGCGCTTTCTTCTTCCCAGCGATCGCTCGACCATCCATCTCGATCTCGACAACGTCGAGGGCGAGCCCGGCGATTACACGTTCGCGGTCTCGTCAAGCGGCGCGGTGCTTGCCGGCGCCGGCGCCGATCAGAAGCTGACGCTATCCGCCAAGGCGCGCGGCGCCATCGTCGTGCCGCTGACCGCGAGCGGGGCCGGCAACGGCATCGTGCGGGTCAGCGTTACCGGTCCGAACGGTTTTGCGCTCGCGCGCGACTACGCGATCACGGTGCGCGCGCCGGCGCAGATCATCGCCCGGCGCACGGTCACGTCGCTGGCGCAGGGTGAAAGCGTCACGCTGTCGCGCGACATGTTCGCCGATCTCGTGCCCGGCACCGGCAGCGTGTCGATTTCGGTCGGCAGCTCGACGGCGCTCGACGCCGCGAGCCTGCTCGCTGCGCTCGACCGCTATCCGTACCGCTGCTCGGAGCAGATCACGAGCCGGGCGCTGCCGCTGCTCTATGTCAGCGAGCTGGCGGATCAGGCGCACATCGCGCTCGATGAAAAAACCGAGCAGCGCATCCGCGACGCCATCGAGGCGCTGCTGACGCGGCAGGATTCGACCGGCTCGTTCGGCCTGTGGAGCGTCGGCGGCGACGATCTGTGGCTCGATTCCTACGTCACCGACTTTTTGACGCGCGCCCGCGAGCACAAATTCGCGGTGCCTGACGTGGCGTTCAAACTGGCGCTCGACCGGCTGCGCAACGCGGTGGCGACGAGCAACGATCCGAGCAAGAACGGCGGCGCCGATCTCGCCTATGCGCTCTATGTGCTGGCGCGCAACGGTTTGGCACCGATCGGCGACCTGCGTTATCTCGCCGACGCCAAGCTCGATGAACTGGCAACGCCGATTGCCAAGGCGCAGATCGCCGCGGCACTGGCGTTGAGCGGCGATCGCGCGCGTGCCGACCGGGTTTATGCGGCGGCGCTCGCCGCGTTTACGCCGCGGCCGGGCTCTGAGGACGATCTCGACGGCCGGCAGGATTACGGCTCGACCTTGCGCGACGCCGCGGCATTGCTGGCGCTCGCCGCCGAAGGCGGCGCCGGCGCGGCAACCGTGCAGGCGGCCGTGCAGCGCGTCGACGCCGCGCGGGCCTCGCTGCGTCCGACCTCGACGCAGGAAGACGCCTGGCTCTTGCTCGCGGCAAGCGCGGTGGCGAAGGACGCCGGCAAAATCTCGCTCGCCGTCGGCGGCGA
>JASHWN010000091.1 GCA_030044035.1 Xanthobacteraceae bacterium | reverse complement strand
TTGGGGAAGGTTTTGCGTCGCGTGGCCCCACGTTTGCTGGCCTCCGGCCTCGACGTCGAAGCGCGAATAGTGACCGGGACAATTGAGCGTGCGGTCGCTTTTGTTGTAACCGAGCGGGAAACCCCTGTGGGGACAGGTCGTAGAGAAGCCGACAATATCGCTGTCGGGGCCGGCGCCGGTCAGAACGCGGGTGCCGAGCTTGAGCAGGACGCCGGGCGCGTCGCCGTCGGGATAGCTGACGCTGAACGGCTCATTGACTTTGAGGTCGGAGATATTGGCGAGGCGATTGGAGGGATAACTGATGCGCGCCGTGGGCGGCGCAGCTTTAGCCTCGCGAGGAGTGAGGGTTACGGCAGCGACACCGGCCGCCATGCTGGCGCCGCTCAGAAATTTCCGGCGGCCGAGGTTGACTAAAGTATCGCATTGCTTCACGGGGTCCCTCCCTGCTCTCCGGTTCGGCGAGGGGCCTCGCGATGCGTTCCATTTGAGCGCCTCGCGCTTCTCGCCGAACGTCGCGTGTTATGAAAAGTCGACACGTTGCGCGAAGGCGACCTATCGACAATTCTCGATATGACGATACTACAGCCGTTAACCTATGTCACCTGAAGGATTCGCCGGCCGTTGCGGTTTAATACGAGCGTTCTGGGAGGCACGGTCTATGAAGATTGCGACTCTAGCTCGGACTGGTCGCATCCGCCCGCAGACGGAGGCTGAACTGAACACACCACACGCGCTCGCGGCGCTCGCAGCTTTGGGCCAGCCGACGCGGCTTAAGATTTTCCGTTTGCTCATGAGCCGGGAGCCGGAAGGACTCGCTGCTGGCGCGATTGCCGAAGCGATCGGATGCCCGCAGAACACGGTATCGTCACACCTCGCAATTCTCTCCCGAGCCAGCCTTACCTACGGCACGCGTGTCGGCCGCTCGATTATCTATCGCGCCAATGTAACAGGCATCCGAACACTCGTTTCCTTCCTGGTGACCGATTGCTGCAACGGTCATCCGGAGCTGTGTGATTTTAAGGGCGTGGCGCGCGACCTAGGGGACGGCTGCGCCCCCACCAAGCCATCAAGGCGACGCGCGACGTAACACCGCATTCGCGCCCAACCCTGCCACGTCCTTCTGGCGTATGCGTTTTCTCGGTGCCGGCTGCAGTCACGCACACCTGTCACAAAACTTATACATAGCCGTCATACAAACGGGATCGATTGCCGCCTTCAATGAGCCCGTCGATCGGCTCGCCCCCAATTCGAGCCCTAGACAACGTGCCGCAGCGCAACAAATCGCACGGAACGCCCCAAGGGAACGTTGAACCCGGCATGGGTTGGTGACCCCTGCCGCAAGCCTTGCAACAGGAGATAAGCCCCGTGAAACATCTACGAACCTTCGCCGCCGCCGGCCTGCTCGCCGCGGCGATCACACCCGCTTCCGCCGCCGAGATCACTGGCGCGGGCTCCACCTTCGTCTACCCGGTCCTTGCCAAGTGGGCGGACGCCTACAAAAAGGAGACCGGGATCGGCCTCAACTATCAATCGATCGGCTCGGGCGGCGGGATCAAACAGATCACCAACAAGACCGTCACCTTCGGCGCGACGGACATGCCGCTGGTGCCCGCCGATGTGCAGAAAAATAATTTCGTGCAGTTTCCCGTCATCAATGGCGCCGTCGTGCCGCTCCTGAACGTCCCCGGAATCAAGCCGGGCGAGCTTACCTTCGATGGCCCGACGCTTGCGAAAGTCTTCCTTGGCGAGATCACCAAGTGGAACGATCCGGCGATTGCGAAACTCAATCCCGGCGTGAAGTTGCCCGATATGGCGATCGCGATCGTCCACCGTTCAGATGGTTCGGGCACGACGTTCATCTGGACGGACTATCTCTCCAAAGTCAGCGCCGACTGGAAGTCAAAAGTCGGCGAAAACACCGCGGTCGAGTGGCCGGTCGGCATCGGCGGCAAGGGCAGCGAAGGCGTGTCGGCGACAGTAGCGCAGACCGTTGGCTCGCTCGGCTATGTTGAATATGCCTATGCGATGCAGAACAATCTGACCTATGCCAAAATGATCAATCAGGCCGGCAAGGTCGTGGCTCCCGCAGCGGCTGCGTTCCAGGCTGCCGCGGCGGGCGCCGATTGGGCGGGCGCAAAGGATTTCCACGTCATCATCACGAATGCGCCTGGCGCCACCTCGTGGCCGATTGCAGGATCGACCTTCATCCTGATGCAGGCCGTGCCGGTTAGTGCTGCCGACTCGGATGCCGCGCTGAAGTTCTTTGACTGGGGCTACAAGAACGGGAAGCAGATGGCGAGCGATCTCCTCTACGTTCCGATGCCCGACAGCGTCGTTACGCTGATTGAAAGAACCTGGAAGGAAAAGATCAAAGGCGCCAGCTTCTGAGCGCCGTATGATCAGGGAAAAGGCGCCGCCAAGGCGCCTTTTTCCCTTGGTGCCGACACGGAGGCAGGGGTTAGAGTCCCGGTTTGATCGGCCTTCTGGCCGGCTTTCCATGTAACGCTCGGTTGATGTAACGAGGGGACACCGGAACGTGGTCGACATTGCGATGCAAGGGCGAATGGCCGCACCAGCCGGAGCTGTCTCCTCCTACGCGGTGATGCGCCGGCTGCGGTCACGCGACGCAGGTTTCCGTTATCTGACGCGTGGCGCGGCCGTCTTGGTGCTGCTGCTTCTGGGCGGCATCCTCCTTTCGCTGGTGCAAGGGGCGCTGCCCGCCTTCCGCGCGTTCGGATTTAATTTTCTTGTTACCAGCAGTTGGAACCCGGTCACGGAGGTCTTCGGGGCGCTGCCGGCCGTCTACGGGACGCTGATCACGTCGTTCATCGCGATGCTGATTGCGATTCCCATTGGCTTGATGATCGCGTTTTTTCTCACCGAGCTTTGCCCGGCCTGGCTGCGAAGCCCAATTGGCATTGCTGTCGAATTGCTAGCGGGCATTCCGAGCATCATTTACGGCATCTGGGGGTTGTTCATATTTGCGCCTTTTCTTCAGGCCCATATCGAACCGTACCTCATCAGTACGCTCGGCAATGTACCGCTGATTGCGCCGCTCTTCTCTGGCGCGCCCTATGGCATCGGCCTGCTCACAGCTGGACTCATTCTCGCGATCATGGTGTTGCCGTTCGTTAGCTCGATCTCCCGCGACGTGTTCGAGGCGGTGCCTCCGGTGCTCAAGGAAGCGGCGTACGGCATCGGCTGCACGAAATGGGAAGTGGTCCGCAACGTCGTGCTGCCGTATTCCCGCGTCGGCGTGCTCGGCGGCGTGATGCTGGCGCTCGGCCGCGCGCTCGGCGAGACGATGGCCATCACATTCGTGATCGGCAATGCGCACCGGATATCGGCTTCGCTGCTGGCGCCGGGCACTACGATCTCGGCGACGATCGCCAACGAGTTCACCGAAGCGGTTGGTGACCTCTATACCTCGGCGCTGATCGCATTGGGCCTCATTCTGTTCGTCATCACGTTCATCGTGCTGGCGATTGCGCGTTACATGCTGCTGCGAATCGAACGTCGGATCGGGTGATTGGATGTCGGACGCTGCACCGTCGGATCGGAGCATGGTGGCCCGCACGCAGAGCGGGCGCTACGCCGCACGGCGGCGGCGCAACGTTGTTGCCCAGGGCTTGGCCTATAGCGCGACCCTGCTGGGACTGGCGTGGCTGGTGTTGATCCTGGGTGCCTTGCTGTGGAAGGGCTTTAGCGGCGTTTCGCTTGAGGCTTTCACGCAGATGACGCCGCCGCCCGGTTCGCGCGGCGGCTTGCTGAACCCGATCATCGGCAGCCTGTTCCTGACCGTTCTCGCCATCTTGATCGGCACGCCGATCGGTATTCTCGCCGGCACCTACATGGCCGAATACGGCCGCTATGACCGGCTGACCTCGGTCGTGCGGTTCATCAACGATATTCTCCTGAGCGCGCCATCCATCGTCATCGGCCTGTTCATTTATCAGATCATGGTCGCGCCAATGGGGCACTTTTCGGGCTGGGCAGGCGGTGTTGCGCTCGCCGTGATCGTCATTCCGGTTGTTGTCCGCACGACCGAAGACATGTTGATCATGGTGCCGAATACGCTGCGCGAGGCCGCGTGCTCGATCGGCTTGCCGCGGTATTTGTCGATTACGCGTATTTGCTACCGCGCGGCGCGCACGGGGATGGTGACGGGGGTGTTGCTGGCAGTCGCGCGCATCAGCGGCGAGACCGCACCGCTTTTGTTCACCTCGCTCAATAATCAGTTTTTCAGCACGAATCTCAACGGGCCTGTGGCGAGCCTGCCGGTTGTGATCTTCCAGTTCGCGCTCAGTCCCTACAAGGACTGGCAAGAACTGGCGTGGACCGGAGCGCTCATCATCACGCTCTCAGTCTTGGTGTTGAGCATCGTCGCCCGCACGATGGCGCACTCGAGCTCGGGGCGCTAGCGGCGTCGCAGGGACGGCGCCAGCTGACCGCGGCCTAGCCCGTAGGATGGGTTGAGCGACAGCGAAACCCATCATATTTCGAAGCAGCTGATTGATGGGTTTCGCTGTCGCTCAACCCATCCTACGCCAGCTCATGCGGACTACGTTCTACGCCCCCTCCATCACCGGCAAGGTCAGCGCCGACGGATATTGCGCCGAGTGATAGATCGTGTCGGCGCCGATCTTGTTGGGCAGATAGTAATGCGTCCACAGCACGTCGGTGACCGCGGAATCGCCGTTGACGATTTCGAGGCGAACGCGGTTGCCGGCTTTGAACCGATGCGCCATCGGCTCGATGCTGATGTCGAAGCGATAGATCTTTCCCGGCTCGATCGGCTGCGGATCGGTGTGAGTGTGGTACGGCTCCATGTCGGTCGATTTCGTCTCATCGAGCGCGCGGTGCGAGGCGCGCAACCAGCCTTTGGTGATCCAGTATGACGCCGGATTGAGGCCCTTGGCGCGGTCCTCGGCCGATTGCGGCATCTGCTCCGACAGCTTGACGAAAAAGTCCATGTCGTCGCGCGTCGACGAGGCGTGCAGCACGAGCTTGATCGGCCCGGCAATTTCGAGGTCACGCGCAAGCGGCGCTGTGGTGAAGGTGAGCACGCGCCGCGCTGGATCGGGCATATTGTTCGGGCCGAAACCGACCACGCCCATCATCCAGCCCGGATCGGGATAGCGGTACGTGGTCAGGTCGGCGCCAGCCGGCGCTTCGCGCGTCAGCGTGCCATCGTTGAGGGAGGTCACGCTGCCGTATCTTGCCGCGCTCAAATTCCAGCTGACGTATTTGACGCCGGCCGGCGGCCAAGTCGCGGCGCTGCGCACCGCGTCCGCCCCGCGCACGAAATATTCGACATTCGGCCGCTTCGAATATTCGGTGTCCTTGCCCTTCAGATAATGCTCGTAGAACGGCAGCAGCAGTTTTTCGTGCAATTCGACGCTGTTGAACTCGCGGTTGGCGACGAAGGCATTTACGGGGCCGACCATCTTCAGCTTCTTCGGACCTTTGGCGCGGCGGAAGCCGTCGATATTGCCGCGGGTGTGCAGGTCGACCTTGCCCCACACCCCGATCGAATAGAGCGGCACCTCGATCTCGTGCAGCCGTTCGGCGGCGCAGCGCTCGCGCCAGAACTCGTCGTAAGTCGGATGCTGCTGCAGAAGCAGGTTGAGATCGCAGGGCTGCTCTCGCGGGTGCTCGCCGTTGGCCGGATGGCGGTTGATGATGCGGTTCTGATTCCACCAATAGGAGCCGAAGAAGTCGCCCAGAATGCCGCCCTGATAGACCGAGGCGCGGTACGGGTCGTTGAGCCCGTCGAACGCGGCGATGCAGGCGAGCGACGGCGGCTTCTGGATCGCCATCCACCATTGCGACATGCAGAAATAGGATTGGCCGATACCGCCCACCTTGCCGCTCGACCACGGCTGCCTCCCGAGCCATTCGATGACGTCGTAGAGGTCTTTCTGCTCGTTGCGGTCGAGCAGGCGGAATTCGCCGCCCGATTTGCCGCAGCCGCGCACGTCCATGTGGGCGTAGACGTAGCCGTGCTTGAGATAGAAATCGATCGGCCCGGTCTCGCGCCAGAGAAATTGCGGCGTCGCCGGCAGCGTGTTGTTGTCGTAGCGGTATGGCGAGGGCGCGAGCAGCGCCGGAAAGCGGCCGCCGCCTTCCGGCATGTAGAGCGCGACCGCGATCTCCACGCCGTCATGGACGCGGATCTTGACTTCGCGCGGCTTTGTCATCGTGCCTCCCCGCTGTGCGTGCACGTTCGTTCAACGTGATCGAGCAGGCATAGCATGACAGCACGGCGGCTCCATAGAGAAAGGCGCGCGTGCGTGTCACTCCTTGGGCGGCGAGTCGCCGACCAGTTGGTCGAAGCCGAGCACGGCTTCATGCGGGAACGCTGCCGCGGTGCCAAAGAGCGCAATGGCGCAGCCGAGCAAAATGTCTTCCAGCCGCTCGGTCAGGAGCCCGGCCAGGCCGCGCGCGCTGAGCACGGTCAAATCGTAGGCCAAGAGCACCATGAGCGCGATCAGGGCGGTGTGCAGCCAATAGCGATGCGCGAGGTGATGCGGGATGAGCGGCGCGACCAATACGATCGCGATGCAGATGACGATCGCCGAATGAAACAGCATGCTGATGAGCCAAGCGGCGACGACGCCGACGAAGGTGCCGAGCACGCGCTCGACGATGCGCCGGTAGCTTGCCCGCGCGTCCGGCTGCATGACGACGAGCGTGGTGACGACCACCCAGATGGTGTGGACCGGATCGAGCGTCTTGCCGATCCACAGCGCCACGACCGCGGCGCCCAAATAGGCCAGCGCGAACCGGAACCAACCAGAATGTTCGGTCGGCACCCGCAGCTGCGCGGCCGGCTGCATCGGGCACGGTCCCGCGAGCAGGTGATCGATGGTGCGCGACACCGCGTTGAGCGCCAGAGCGCCGAGCAGATACCAGAGCTGATGGGTTGCGAAATCCGGAACGGTGGCGGCAACGATGAACGCCATGGCGCCGTGGCGGCCGGCGAGCAGCGGCGCGCGGCCGCTGCGCGCCGCCATGCCGACTGATAGCGTGATGGCGACGAACACCGCCCACAACGCCGGCGCCGAGTCGCGGCACAGCCAGCCAATGACGCCGCCGGCGGCAAGCACGGCGGCATTGACCACCAGGAGCCGCAGCCGGCTCAATAGTTCGCCATCGTTGTCGGCAAACGCGAGCAGCATGCCGACCAGGGCGCCGAGCAGCGCCGCCACCGGTTCGCCGCGCCAGACGCCGACGATCAGCGGCACGCCGATATTGACCATAAACAACACGCCGCGCCGCACGTGCGCGGACGTGATCGAAGACCCGTTCATGACCGGCCTGCCGGATTGGCCGAGGCCCTGCAATGCGTCGAGCACCCCTGCCGAATGAACCGCTGGCAGCTTACGCGACCTCGTTGACCAGGTGAATTCGGCCAAAGCGCGCCGCGGCGTCGGCATTCTCGTTCGCTGCGACGACGGCATCGACCTGGCTACTGGGCCAAACGCGTCCGCCCGTCGGAACCGGAACCGCACGCCGCCGATTGACCCTGCGGCGGGCTTGGGCAAACTGTCCCGGCAAAACCGCCGTGGATCGCCATGACGACCAATTTGTTCGATTTTTTCAAACGGGTGCTGATCGTCATTGGCGTCGCGGTCACGCCAGTTCTGATCTGGTATCTGTTCGGCGTCGTTCTGATGGCGTTCGGCGCCATCATTTTGGCGATGCTGCTGTGCCTCGGCTCGCACCCGATCGAGCGCTGGCTGCGGCTGCCGCGATGGACCGCGCTCACTGTCTCGGGCCTCATCATCTTTGTCGTCATCGCCGGCACCGCGTACCTGTTCGGCACGCAGATCTCGTCCGAGTTTCAGGACGTGGTGCAGCGCACTACCGCCGCCAGCTCCGACATCGAAAAAAACTTGCAGGGCACGCCCACCGGCCGCTTCCTGCTCCAGCACATGTCGAGCGGCAATTTTTCGCTGACTGACGTGCTGCCGGGGCTGGTCAGGACGAGCACCACCTTCATGGAAGCCGTCATCATCATGATCATCTGCGGTGTGTACCTTGCGGCACAGCCGCGGCTGTACCGAACCGGGGTGATCTGGCTGTTCCCGCCGCGCCATCATGCCCGCGCGGCGGAAATTTATGATGGCATCGGCGAGGCGTTGCGGCTTTGGCTGTTAGGCCAGCTGTTCGAAATGCTTGTGATCGGCCTGTTGTCGACCTGCGCGGTCTGGCTGATCGGCGTGCCGTCGCCGCTGGCACTTGGGCTGATTGCCGGCATCGGCGAATTCATCCCCTATCTCGGACCGATCCTGGCGGGCATTCCGGCCGTCCTCGTGGCGCTGACCAAGAGCCCCGAAACCGCACTGTGGAC
>JASHWN010000007.1 GCA_030044035.1 Xanthobacteraceae bacterium | reverse complement strand
GCGAACAGCTGCAGCACCCGGTCGCCGGTGGCATGGCCGAAGCGGTCATTGATGGATTTGAAATTGTCGAGGTCGAGCAGCATCGCCGCAAGCGGCCGCGGATTGGCCCCCTGACGCCTGAGCTGGGCTTCGGCATCCTGCAGGAAGGCCCGACGGTTGGGGACGCCGGTCAGCGGATCGATCAGCGCCGCGGTCTTGTGCCGGTGTTCGGTGCGCTCCTTGGCCATGGCGAGCAGGATGAAGGCGACGGCGATGGTAAACAGCAGCGCCTCGAAGCTGAGCACCGTGAGCCAAACGCTCTCGAACACGTCGTTGCTGGTCGGCGACCACGGCAGCATGGCGCCCAACGGCGTGCGCAACAGGTAGAGCGCGCCGTGGGCAAACAGCATGAAAATCGCCGGCCAGCGCGACACCAGAGGTTCGCTGCGGCCGCGCCAGAACTCGTAGGCGGTGGCCCAGGTATAGGCGGTGATAATGCCGGAACTGATGAGCACGCGGACATTGAATGACTCGGCGACCAACGGCACGCGGCAGGCGACGAGCCACAGGGCGGCGCCGCCGAACAAGAGAATGGGCTGCGGCCGCAGATGGTCGAACACCCGCGCCCCGGTCCAGGTCAGGGCGAATGCGGTGAACAGGATGGCGTTGGCGATGTCGATCGAGACGACGTCGGGCACCGAGCCGTAGAGACCGAACAGCACCACCGAGATAGCCCGCAACAGGTGGGCAAAGCCCCACCACGCCACCGCCGTGATGCTCGTGTTCTGCACCCATACGAACAGCAGCAGCAGGCCCAGAATGACTTCCACGTAGATCGTTACGAGGAACAGCGTGTTGACGTCGAGATTCATCGTCGCAACCGGATGAGCCAAACTGGCCGGCGCTGGCAAAGGCCTGGCGCGCCCGCTTAGCGCAGCTGCCGCAAACAATAGGTGAATGGAGGCGGCGGGAGCCCGGGTCGGCTGCGCTATGGTTTCGGCAATGTTGCGCCGGAAAAACCGATTTGATCGACCTGTCCCACATCGGGACCGCAACCGCCGCGAGCGGCCTTTCGAGCACTACCGTCCCCGCCTTGTTTCGCGGGATTGGGTCCATTAGGGTCGCCGCCGGTGGATGTGAGGTTCATGCAGACACGCAACGGCATCGTTGAGGCCATCGGCAATACGCCGTTAATCCGGCTCGAGCGCGTTTCGGCCGCGACCGGCTGCACCATTCTGGGCAAGGCCGAATTCATGAATCCGGGCCAGTCGGTCAAAGACCGCACGGCCCGCCAGATCATCCTCGAGGCGGAGAAACGCGGCGAGATCCGACCCGGCGGCCTTGTCGTCGAAGGCACTGCGGGCAATACCGGCATCGGCCTGGCGCTGGTCGCCAACGCGCGCGGCTACCGCACGCTCATCGTCATCCCCGACACGCAAAGCGAGGAAAAGAAAGACATGCTGCGGCTTGCCGGCGCGCAGCTCATCGAGGTACCGGCGGTGCCGTACGCCAATCCTAACAATTATCAGCACGTCGCGCGGCGACTGGCCGAGCAATTGCGCCAGGACGAGCCTAACGGCGTGCTCTATGCCGATCAGTGGAACAATCTCGACAATCGTCTGGCGCACTATCTAACCACCGGGCCGGAAATCTGGCAGCAGACGGACGGCAAGGTCGATGGTTTCATCTGCGCGATCGGGACCGGCGGCACGCTCGCCGGCGTGGCGAAATATCTGCGCGAGAAGAAAAAGGACGTGGTGATCGGCTGCGCCGATCCGCATGGCGCGGCGATGTATGAGCTGTTTGCGCACGGCGCCGCCAAGGCTTCGCCGGGTAATTCGATCACCGAAGGAATCGGGCTCGGCCGGGTGACGCCGATCATCGATGGGCTGAAGGTCGAGAAGCCCTATCTCATTGCGGACGCGGAGGCGGTGCCGGTCATTTTCGATCTGCTCGAGCACGAAGGCCTGTGTCTTGGCGGCTCGTCGGGTATCAATGTCGCCGGTGCGGTGCGCCTCGCCAAAGAGTTGGGTCCCGGACATACGATCGTGACCGTGCTCGCCGACTACGGGACGCGCTATCAGTCGAAGCTGTTCAATCCGGCGTTTCTGCGCGAAAAGAAGCTGCCGGTGCCGGAATGGCTCGAACATCGGCCGAACATCAAAGTTCCGTACCAGTGACGCGGCGATTAAAGCGCGGCCGGCTTGCGCGAACTTGGCCGCGGCGCCGACGTTGATCGATCGAGTTTCCCCGCGCCAACGGTCGAGACCCATGCTGCGAACCGATCCGGACCCTACCCCGCTGCCGCCTAACCGCTGGTTCAAATCGACCGATTGGCTGGCGCAGCACCTGCGCGATCGCGACGTAGTCGCCGTTGACGGCTCGTATTTTCTGCCGACGCAGAAGCGCGATGCGCACGCCGAATACCGCAGCGGCCATATCCCCGGCGCAGTGTTTTTCGACATCGAAACGGTGAGCGACCACTCGACCGAGCTGCCGCACATGTTGCCCGGGACGTATCAATTCGGCGAAGCGGTCGGTGCGCTCGGCATCGGCGACGGCGACACCGTCGTGGTCTATGACAGCACCGGTCTCTATTCGGCGGCGCGGGTGTGGTGGACGTTTCGCGTGTTCGGCGCGCAAAGCGTCTTTATTCTCGATGGTGGCCTGCCGAAATGGAAGGCCGAAGGCCGGCCGCTGGAAAGCGGCGAGGCGAAGCGAGCGCCGAGGCAGTTCCACGCCAATATGAATGTCGATGCGGTCGCCATGCTGGCCGACGTGCGCATGGCGCTCACCGATCGTGCGACGCAGATCGTCGACGCCCGCTCGGCCGAGCGCTTTGCCGGCAGGGCGCCGGAGCCGCGGCCGGGGCTCCGCTCCGGCCACATGCCTGGATCGTTCAACGTGCCGTTCGACCGCGTCGTCGAAAACGGCCGGCTCGCGTCGCGCGACCGCATCGAAGCGGCCTTCACCGCAGCCGGGGTCGACCTCGACAAGCCGATCATCACCTCGTGTGGCTCGGGCGTGACTGCGGCGATCCTGAGCGTCGCGCTCGAATCGATCGGCCGGCCGGCAAAGCGCCTGTACGACGGCTCGTGGTCGGAATGGGGCTCGCGTCCTGACCTTCCGGTCGAGCGCGACTGAGGCCTCGGCAAAGCGCCATGCCGGAGGTAAAGCGCGTCGCCCTCGTCACCGGAGGCGCGAACGGCATCGGCCGTGCCATTTGCCGCTACCTATCCGGTTTGGGCTGGCGCGTCGGCGTCATCGATCTGCCGGGCAGCGGCCTTGGCCGCGGTTTTCCGCCGCAAGCCCGCAATATCGTGCTGATCGAAGGCGACGTGCGCGAGGAGAAAACCGCGGCGCGCGCCATGGCCGCGCTGACCGAGCGTTTCGGGCGGCTCGACGGGCTCGTCTGCAATGCCGGCATCATGACCCGAAAGCCGTTGCGCCGGCTCACGCTGGCGGAGTGGCATCGCGTCATCGACACCAACTTGACGGCAGCGTTTTTATTGACACGCGCCGCCGAGACCGCACTGCGCAAAGCACGCGGCGCCATCGTCACGATTGCCTCGACGCGTGCCAAAATGTCGGAGCCGAATACCGAATCCTACTCAGCGTCCAAGGGCGGCCTGGTCGCGCTGAGCCACGCGCTCGCCATCAGTCTCGGGCCGGACGTACGCGTCAATTGCGTCAGCCCGGGCTGGATCGAGACCAAGGATTACGCCGCGTTGCGCCGCAAGGATCACGCCCAGCACCCGGCCGGCCGCGTCGGCAAGCCGCAAGACGTCGCCGAAATAGTCGCCTTTCTGCTCGATGCCGAACGTTCCGGCTTCGTCACCGGCGCCAATTTCATTATTGACGGCGGCATGACGCGTAAGATGATCTATGACGAGTGAAGAAGCCGGCGTCGTTCAGCCGAGCTATTCGCTGAGAGCCAAACGCAAGCCTTGGAAAATTCTCAAGCTCTGCCCGCCGTTGCCAATGTCGGGAGCGAGGCGCCCCCGTTCCAGGAAAGCGCGGGTGCGCTGCGGCGCCGCCTTGCTCAAAGCGGCAACATATTTCGCCGCGTTCATCTTATCCCCCACCGTCGCATAGATCGAAGCCAGCCAGGCCTCGGCCAAATGCGAGCCCGGCATGAAAGTATCGGCGCGCAAAGCCCAGTCGAGCGCCTCCCGATCGCGGCCCAATTCGAGCTCCGCCTCGGCGGCAAACAGGTACCAGTGGCCGATGCTGGGATCGTTGGGTGTTGCGGCGCGAATCGTCTGCAGAATTTGCTCGAGCCCCTTTTGCGGCTGGCCGAGCCTGATGAGTATGTCGCCGATCTGGCCCTGCGCCGACAGGTAGCTTGGATTGATTTCGAGGCAGCGCTGCAACGAGCGTAGGCTCGCCTGGTAATCTTGGCGGTACTTCTGCAACAGCGCCAGGCTGTACAACGCCGAGATCGAGTTCGGGTATTCGCGCAGCGCCTCGTTCAACACGCGCTCGGCCGCGGCGATGTCCGGCGGCGGATCGAGATCGATGAAATTCATCGCCGCAATGATGTGCACCCGCGCAACGGCGAGAAGTGCCCATAGATACCTGGGCTTGCGACGCAAGGCTTCGTTGAACCAGCTCAATGCCGTGGTGAGGTTGTGCCGCGTGCTGCCGCGCTGCAGCTCCCAATAGCCGCGCGCGACCAATTCTCTCGTCGTCAGCTCCGCGCGCGGCTTGTCGCGGGTCTGCAAGGTCGCCAGATTGTTGATTTCAATCGCAACCATCCGCGCCATGCCGCGCGCCGCGTCGTCGGCGGTAGGCGCCGTATCGTCTCGCTCGCGCCGCAGATTGTCCGACCACACGTTGGCGCGGCTCGCGGCATCCATCAGCTCCACGTCGATGCGACGGCCGTTATCCTGGCTCGAAACGTGGCCGACCACCGCGTAGCGCACCCCAAGCTTGGCGATCAGGCTCGGATCGAAGGGGCGATCGCGATAGAACTCCGAGGTCGGCTCCGAGATCACCCGCAGGCCCGCGAAGCGGCTGAGATAGCCGATTAACCCGTGCGTCAGCGCCCGGGCAAACGCGGCGTCCTCGGAGCGCTCCGGGTTATCGAACGCGAACGGCAGAACCACAACGCCTTGGTTCCACTGCGCAACGGCCGCGAGCCGCGTCGATTTCGAGCCATAAGCAAAGGTCAGCGCCCCGACGACGGCAATCGCCAGAACGCCGAGGCTTGCCCATAGGCCGGCCGGCCGCACCGTACGCCAAAACGGCCGCGGCGCTGGATGATCGCCGGCCGGCGCCGACGCAGCGGCAAGCGGCTCGGGATTTGGCACCGGTTCTGGTTCGAGCAGCGCAGGCACAATTGGCGGCGGCTGCAGCGTGCCGCTCGCGCCAATCGCGGGATGAACAAGGCTTTGCACTGCCAGCGCTTGCGCCTCGCGCGGCTCCGCCGGCTCGAACGCACCACGCTTGATCTCGTCGATCAAACTGCGCGTTGCGGGTTCGGGAGCAACGTCGAGTTCATTGCGCAACAGATCGATGAGCGATTTGGCGCGGGTGAGCGCAACGTCGCGGCCCCTGTAGCGCGCCAAAAGCTGCAATGCGCGGCGCTGGCGATCCTCTCGCATCGGATCGAGCACGACCGCGCGTTCGGCGGTCGCGATCGCAGCCTCGCCGTCGCCGCCCGCTTCGGCATTGCGGCACAACGCATCGAATACGCCAGCCGCCGCCGCAGCGAGCCGATCGGCCTCGCGGCCGCGCCACGCGTCGAATTCTTCGGCATCGAGGGTAAGGTCGGCCAGGAACGAGCCGCGCCAGAGCACGGCGGCCTGCGTAAGGTCCTGCGCGCGCGCCGAGGCCGCAAGCGCCATGAAGGCGCGCGCATCGACGCGGAGCAATGGCGCACGCAGTCCGATTACTTCGCGGTCGACCACAAGAATCTCAGATGCGGCGCACAGATCGCCGCGCACCGAATTGAGGCACTGACGCAGGCTGTGGCGCGCCAGCATGTCGGGATTGTCGCCCCAAAACAGCGTGGCGAGCTCTTCGCGCCTTGTCTGGTAGTCGGGCCGCATCGCCAGATAAGCAAGCAATGCCTGCGGCTTTTTTCCTCGCACTGAAATCGGAATCGCACGACCAACGTCCGCTTCGATCGCGAACGAGCCGAGCAGATGCAAGGTGACGCTGCAGAGTTTCGTCATTGCTTTGCTTCGAGAGGCTGGCCAGCAGCGCCAATTTTATCACTCCTGAACTGCGGGCACTAGAAGAGGCTCCCGGGCCAACTCGCCGGCTTTCGGACTGCGGTTAACCCTCTCATTCTTTAGCGGGTTTTCCGTTGACGCCGCGATGACGCTGCGCTGACGGGCTTTATGCCATGACAGCTGGGCAAAGCCGATCCAACTGGGTTCAGGCCGGCACCATGGCACCGAATCTCGGTCATGAAACGGATACTCCCGGCCCTGCGGTCAGCCTGTGGGGCTGGTTTTGGGTACTTGTCTTCGGGGTTGTCGTCCTGACGCTCATCGCGATGGCCGCGATTGCAAATAAAGACCTCGGAAAGCAAGTCGTTCCCGGCCCGGATTGGCCGCAGTGCTGCGATCACTGGAAGGCGAAGCGGGTATCCGCGTCTAAGCATCTCATTTATTGAGAGATTAGCCTTGACGCTTGGCTGACGGGGCGAATGGCATTGCTTGCACGAACGGAGCGGAACGCCGGCGCGGCACCGCTCCCATGCACTTCGAGATAAGCCATCGAGATAAGCCATGGCAATCGATTTCAAATTCGCAGCAGCGTTGGCTTTGCACCGCTTCGGCTTTGGCCCGGTGCCCGGCGCGATCTCCGCCATTGCTGACGATCCGCGCGGCGCTTTGCTGGCCGAGCTCGAGCGACCCGGCGCCGGCCAAGTCGCGGCGGCCAATCTGCCCGATAGCGCCCAGGCGGCCCGCGCATTGCTGGACTATCGCGCCGAACGGCTGGCGCAGCAGAAACTCGCGCAGCAGGCCAAGCAGCAGGCGCCTGCGCAAGCCGCTAAGGCGACGACCGCAATGAACGCTGAGGCGGATGCGCAAGCCGAAGAGCAGCCGGCCGCCGCCAACGCACAAAATCGGCCGCCGGAGCTGCCGCTGCAGCTTGTGCAAAGTGAGGCTGAGGTCCGCATCGAGGCCGCGCTGTCCAGCCAGATCGGCTTCGTCGAACGCCTCGTCTGGTTCTGGTCGAATCATTTTTGCATTTCGAACGATAGGATTCTCGCCGTTGCGGGCTCCTACGAACGCGAGGCGATTCGTCCCCACGTCCTTGGCCGCTTCGTCAACATGCTGACCGCGGTCGAAAGCCATCCGGCCATGCTGTACTACCTCGACAATTTCGTTTCGATGGGTCCGCATTCGGTCACCGGCATAAATCAGAACCGCGGTCTCAACGAGAATCTTGCGCGCGAGGCGCTTGAACTGCACACGCTCGGCGTCCGCAGCGGCTATTCGCAGGCGGACGTCATCAGCTTCGCCAACGTGCTCACCGGCTGGACCTTCATCGGGCTCGGCGTGCCCAATCACGGCGGCGAATTTGTCTTCATCAAGCGCATGCACGAACCCGGCGAACAGGTCGTGCTCGGCGAGCGTTATCTCGATACCGGATTCGAGCAGGGCCGCGCCGTGTTGGCCGATCTGGCCGCCCATCCGGCGACGGCGCGGCACATCGCCCGCAAGCTCGCGGTGCATTTCGTCGCCGACGAGCCGCCGCAAAGCCTCGTCGACAAATTGACGGAACGCTTCATCGTCAGCGACGGCGATCTAAAAGAAGTCGCCAAGGCCCTGATCGCCGCCGACGAATCGTGGACACCGAAGCGCGCCAAACTCAAACGTCCGTTCGACTGGCATATCGGCGCTCTGCGGCTGGCCGGCGGGCGCGGTGTGGTGGCGCGGTTCATGGGCAGCCAGGCTTTGCTCGGCGAGCCGATGTGGCGTCCGCCCGGTCCCAACGGCTTCCCCGAACACGAAACCGCCTGGATCGACGGCCTAGCGCAACGCCTCGACATCGCCAACGCTTTTGCCAACCGCGTCGCCAAGCGGGTCGATCCGGTCGCGCTCCTCGATGAAGGCCTCGGTCCGCTGGCGTCAGCCGAGACGCGTTACGCGGTGGCGCGCGCCGACAATCGCGTGCAGGCGCTGACCCTGCTTTTGATGGCGCCGGAATTCTTGCGGAGATGACCATGAGGACGCTGCACCTGCCGTCGCGCCGCCACTTTCTGCTCGGCTCCGGGACGCTGTTCGCCTGGGCGCATCTGCCCAAGCTCGCCCGCGCCGAAGGCCGCGATCCGCGCTTTCTGACGATCGTGCTGCGCGGCGCGCTCGATGGGCTTGCCACGGTGGCCCCGGTCGGCGACCCGGATTGGGTAGCGCTGCGCGGCGACGATGCGCTTACCCTCGCCGGCAAGACGCCCGCGCTCAAGCTCGATGATTATTTCGCGCTCAATCCCGCGATGCCGAACCTGCAGCGCATGTTCGCCGCGAACGAGGCCATCATCGTGCACGCTACGGCCACGTCCTACCGCCATCGTTCGCATTTCGACGGCCAGGATGTGCTGGAAAGCGGCGTCGAAAAACCGGGCACGGTCCGCACCGGCTGGCTCAACCGTTTGCTTGGCGGTCTGACGCCCGAAGACCGTGTCGCGACGAACGCCGGCAGCGCCTTCGCGGTCGGGCCGGTCACCCCGTTGGTGGCCCGCGGTCCGGCTCCGATGCTGATCTGGTCGCCGCGCCGCAGCGTTACGCCGGCTGGCGACGATACGACCACCCGGCTGATCGAGCTTTATCGCCACACCGAGAATCGGTTCGCGCAGGTTCTGGAAGGTCGCACCAAGCTCGCTGCGCTTGCCGCAAAATCGGGCATCGCGGAGAAGCCGGCCGGCCCGCTCGCCGGGCCGTTCGTCCCGCCGCTGGCATACGCCGCGCAGCAGCGCACCTACTTCGCCGCGGTGGTAGGTGCGGCCGCACAGTACCTGGCGCAACCCGACGGTCCGCGGGTCGGCGCCCTCTCACTCGACGGCTGGGATACGCATTCGGCGGAGGGCATCGCCAGCGGCCAGTTGGCAATACTCCTCGGCGCGCTCGATGGCGCGTTGGCGGCGATCAAGGACAATATGGGCGCGGCCTGGCGCGAGACCGTGGTGGTGCTGATCACCGAATTCGGCCGCACCGCGCGTATCAACGGCAGCAAGGGCACCGATCACGGCACCGCCACGGTCGCGCTTGCCGTCGGCGGCGCGCTCAAGGGCGGCCGTGTGATTGCCGACTGGCCCGGGCTCAAGCCGGCCAACCTTCTAAAAGACCGCGATCTCAAGCCGACAACCGACCTGCGCGCCGTGCTCAAAGGCCTGCTGGCGGATCATTTGCGCGCCGACGCGCGCATGCTCGCGGCCGACGTGTTCCCAGGCAGCGAACAAATAAAGCCGATGGCAGGCCTGGTGGCATCGGCTTGAGCGATAACGGAGAAACAATGAAGACCTTGCCCGTGATTATTGCGGCTTCGGCGATCGGCCTTGTGGCGATCCTCGAGACAGCGGGGCCGGCGTCGGCGTCGCGGACGTGGACGTTTTGGCCCAATTCGGGCTATTGCCCACCCGGCACTTGCAACCGGCTTGGGGGATGGCGAACGGGGAACCTCAAATTCTGCAAGCCCCGGCCGAACTGCCGTTGGCGCTGATCATAAGAACGAGAAGAGGTCACCACGCGAAAGCCGCAGGACAAAGAATCCTGCGGCTTCCGTTTTGGCGACCGCTGCGGGGAGGCGAAAATTCAGCGGGCGCCGGGGGAATCGAATGATCAGAGTTGCGAGTCTGGACCGCCCTCGCCGGTCGGACCGTTCGGACCGAAGCGATGATGTCCCGGCCCAAAACCCTCGCCGTCGCGGCGGAACCCGTGGCCGCCTGGACGGCCGCCGCCATCGCGCTCATTGAAGGCGAAGCGGCGGAAGTGCGGCCGCAACATGTGCGCCAGCCGGGTAAACCGCCCCTTCTGCGCGTCGGTCAGGCTCTGGTAGAGCGGCGCGCCGGTATCGGCGACCTTCTTGAGCGCGGCGCTGGCCTTGGCTAGGCCATCGGCGCGCTGTCCCAGCCGGTCGAACGGATTCGCGGGGGCTTGGCCCTGCTGTGGCGCTGCTTGGCCTTGTTGCGGTTGGGCATTTTCGCGCTGCTGCAATGCGGCCTGCCGGGCCTGCATACGCTGGATGCGAAGCTGCGCCGCATCGCGCAACGCCTGCTCGAACGGCGGCCAGTTCTTGGCCTGGTCGGGCGTCAATTCGAGGCCGGCCTTGAGCGCAGCGATGCGCGCATCGGTGAATGCCGCCATATCCTCGGCGCTCGGCCGGTGCCGCTGCTCGGCGCGCGGGCCCCATGAATGGCCGAAGCCGCCTTGCTCGCCGAAACTGTGCTGCGCGTACACGATCGAAGAGCCAGCGATGGCAAGGAGCGCCGTCGCGGCGATAACAGGCTTAAGCATGTGCTCCTCCAAGCATTGTCTTATGCGAGGACTAAAGGCGCGGCGGAGCCGCAACTCAAGTTAAAGTTTGGTCAGGTCCGCGCGGCTGCGGATTACAGCTTTGTAATGTTCGATAGATTCCGAAAAAAATGGGGCTTTTCGCCGTTTTGGAGATCAATTTGAAATTTGGTTGTCATTTACGGAAAACTTTCTCCCGGTCGCAAGTTCAGTGTAGTCGCCATTCTTGAGTTTGATTCGGTCCCTTTTTATATCTGCACTCAGGCTTACAGGGCCTTGATAATCACCCGCTGCTGTAATTCCACGATACTCGTCAACGATATCCGGAACTTTGTTCGGGTGCTTGGCCTTATGTATCCTATCAAGCAGTTCTAGCAAACGGCCTCCGTGAGCAGGATGACTCCGCCAGCGGTCCCAACCTTCAATATAATCCATGCCACAGGTTTCCCATCGTGGTTCATTTACGTCGGTTCGTGGATGCGAATCATGCCATCGCCAGACCATCCATTCAATAAAACGCTCTTCACGTACGTAGCCTTGTTGCCAGAAGTCAAATTCGTACAGCAACAAATCGAAAAACTGCCACCACCAAGCTTTCGCATCTCCCTTCGCGATCTTTTCGATCACATCTGATTGTATGCCTGCTTCCGTTCTCTCCGCTTCCGTTTTTTCTGCCTCCGATTTTGTCGCCAACGCTTTATTGCATTTTGCTAAGACTTCCTCGTACTTTCCATTTAGTGCTCGCTGCAGTTGGATAAGCTCATGGAACTGCTTGCTGAATTGTAAGGTCGCTTCAACTCGCTTGACGCGCGCGGTGTACTTATTCGCTACCCCGTGCGCAACCCATGCAGCGACCGAGGCGCCTAGCGTCGCTGCTAAAAGAGTCGCGATGCCTGGCCACCAGCCCCACAAGGGTGATGGAGTAGCGGCACAGCAAGTCACTTGGGTTGGTTGAGGCGGTAGAGCCGTCTGCGCCGCCGTTGGTCGCGACCAACCGCCATAGGCAAGCAAAACAAAAAACAGCGCAAGCGCCGTCCACTGTCCGATTATCTCGCCGCGTGCGGACATCGAATCCCCACGACACGACTGACATTAAACTCCACCTTACGATGTTGTCTTCATCCACCGCAAGTTGATAATCGAAAGCCGCGCAAGGTGTCCTGCAATATTAGCTCTCGAGCGGGCATCCGAATTACGCGTCCAACGCTTAATGCAGCACCTGCTGCAGGAACAGCCGGGTGCGCTCATGCTGCGGCGATTCAAAAAATTGCTTCGGCGCGTTGATCTCGACGATCTGGCCGTCGGCCATGAAAATCATGCGGTCGGCGACTTGGCGGGCAAAGCCCATTTCGTGGGTGACCACGAGCATGGTGATGCCGTCGGCGGCGAGCTCCACCATGGTGTCGAGCACCTCTTTCACCATCTCGGGATCGAGCGCCGAGGTCGGCTCATCGAACAGCATGATGTTCGGGTTCATGCACAGTGCGCGCGCGATCGCCACGCGCTGCTGCTGGCCGCCCGACAGCCGTGCCGGATATTTTTGGGCCTGCTCGGGGATTTTCACCCGCGCCAGAAACCGCATCGCCAGCTCTTCGGCCTGCTTTTTCGGCATGCGGCGCACCCAGATCGGCGCCAGCGTGCAGTTTTCCAGAACCGTCAGATGCGGAAACAGATTGAATTGCTGAAACACCATGCCGACATTGCGGCGCACCGCCAGGATCTGCTTGGGGTCGTCGGTCAGCTCGATGCCGTCGACCACCACCCTGCCCCGCTGCCAGTCTTCCAGCCGGTTGACGCAGCGCAACAACGTCGACTTGCCGCCGCCGGACGGACCGCAAATGACGATGCGTTCGCCGCGCGCCACGGCGAGGTTGATGTCGCGCAGCACGTGAAACTCGCCGTACCATTTTTGCAGGCCGACGATTTGCACCGCGGTTTCCGCGGGTGAAGTCCCTGCAGAAAAGTCTTGCGGCTTTTGCATCGCCATTTTTCCGGAAATCCTCAGCGCCGGTCGCTGCGCGACAATCGCACTTCGACGCTGCGCGCGTAACGTGCCATGCCGTAGCAGAAGATAAAATAGAACAGTGCGGCGAAGGCGTAGCCGGTGGTGGCGGTCACCGGCGTCGCCCATCTCGGATCGCCGCGCGCCGCCTCGATGGCGCGCAGAAAATCGAAAATGCCGACGACGAAGACCAGCGTCGTATCCTTGAACAAGGCGATGAAGATGTTGACGATGTTTGGCAAGGTGACGCGCAACGCCTGGGGCAGGACGACGAGGCCCATCATGCGCCAATAGGTCAGCGCCAGCGCGCGGGCCGCCTCGTATTGGCCGCGCGGCACCGCGGCAAGGCCGCCGCGCACCACCTCCGCCATGTAGGCGGACGCGAACATGGCGACGCCGATCAGCGCGCGCAACAGCTTGTCGGGCTCGAGCTGCTGCGGCACGAACAGCGGCAGCATCACGCTCGCCATGAACAGCACCGTGATCAGCGGCACGCCGCGGACGAATTCGATGAAGCCAATGGCGAACCAGCGCACGGCCGGCAGCTCGGAGCGCCGGCCAAGCGCCAGCAGGATGCCAATCGGCAACGAGGCGACGATGCCGACGGTCGCCACCACGATGGTCACCAGCACGCCGCCCCACAGATTGGTCGGCACCGCGGCAAGGCCGAGCGCCGGAAAGCCGTAGAGCAGGATGAACGAAAGAACCGGCAGGATAACAAAGAAATAGAGGGCACCGAGGTCGCGGCGGGGCGCCGACAACCAGCCGAGCCAGCCGATGCCGAGCGCCAAAGCGGCAAAGAACACGTCGACGCGCCAGCGTTCCGCGATCGGATAAAAGCCGTAGATGAAATAGGAGAGCCAGACCCGCACGAAGGCCCAGCAGGCGCCCGGCTCCGGATGCGCTGGAGAAGCGAGACAGACCTCGCGATTGGGGCCCGACCACACCGCGTCGATGAAAAGAAAACGCACGAGCGGCGGCACGGCCCAGAAAATCAGCGCCGCGAAAGCAAGCGTGAGGATCGTATTGCCAGCCGACGAAAACATATTGGCGCGCAGCCAGCCGATAAAGCCGGTGCTCGCGATTGGCGGCGGCAGCTGCTCGGCCGGCGCGGTGCGCACATAAAGCACGGGCGTATCGGCCATCGCCGCCATGGTCAGCGCTCCGCGATGGCGGTCATCCGCCCGTACAGGTTCATCAAAAGCGACGTAACAAGGCTGATCGTCAGGTACACCGCCATGGTGATGGCGATCACCTCGACGGCCTGTCCGGTAATGTTGAGCACCGAGCCGGCAAAGACCTGCACCAGATCCGGATAGCCGATGGCGACCGCGAGCGACGAGTTCTTGGTGAGATTAAGATATTGGTTGGTCAGCGGCGGCACGATCGCCCGCATGGCCTGCGGCACCACGATCAACCGCAAGGTCGTACCCGAGCGCAGACCGAGCGCCTGCGCCGCCTCGGTCTGGCCCGACGGCACCGCCAAAATGCCGGCGCGCACCACCTCGGCGATGAATGCTGCCGTATAGATCGATAGTGCCAGAAGCAGCGCCGCGAATTCGGGAAGAATTTCGAGCCCGCCGATGACGTTGAACCGGCTCATCTGCGGCAATTCGAACGCGACCGGAAAGCCGGCGAGCGTCAAGGCAGCGAGCGGCAGGCCGACGATCAAAACCGCGATCCACCAGCCGACCGGGGTCGGCGCGCCGGTGCGCTCGCGACGGCGCCGCGCCCAAATATGCAGCACGATCGCTGCGGCGATGCCGACCAACAGCGCGGCGCCGACCGCGGCAAAACCCGGCGCGAACACCGGCCGGGGCAAGAACAGGCCACGATTGTTGAGAAAGCCGCCGGTCGGCAACACAATGCTGCCGCGCAATTCCGGCAGCGCTTTCAGCACCGCGTTGTACCAGAACAGAAGCTGGAGAAGCAGCGGGATGTTGCGGATCAATTCGACATAGAAGCCGGCGAGCCGCGCCACCAGCCAATTGCGCGACAGCCGGGCGATACCGATAGCGAAGCCCAATATCGTCGCCAGGACCACGCCGAGAGCGGCGACGAGCAGCGTATTGAGCAACCCAACCCAGAACGCTTGGCCGAACGTCGAAGTGTTGGCCGAATAGGGAATGAGCGTCTGGCTGATGTCGAAGCCGGCCGAATTGTTCCAGAAGCCGAAGCCGGACGCGATATGGGCCCGCTCCAGATTGTCCGCGGCGTTGATGAAGGCGCCATAGATGAGGCCGCCGACGATGACGGCCAGCAGTACCTGAAGACCGATGCGCCAGGCCTGGGCGCTGTAGCGTGCCGACTTGATCGCGCCGTTCATAGGACGAGGCGCGGAGCGGCCAGGGCCGGAAGCCGGGCGCGCACCGGCGTTCCGCTCAACGTACCGGCAGCCCGTATTGCAGGCCGCCTTTGGTCCACAGCGCGTTGAGTCCGCGCACGATCTTCAGCGGCGAGCCCTGCCCGACGTTGCGGTCAAAGCTCTCGCCGTAATTGCCGATGTATTTGACGATGCGATAGGCCCAGTCGTTGGTCAGCCCGATCGACTGGCCGAACTGGCCCTCGACGCCGAGCAGCCGCCGGGTTTCCGGATTGGCTGACTTCAGCTGCTCGTCGACGTTGCTCTTGGTGACGCCCAGTTCCTCGGCATCGAGCATGGCGTGATGGGTCCAGCGCACCAGATCTTCCCAGCTGTCGTCACCCTGGCGCACCGCCGGACCGAGCGGCTCCTTCGAAATGATTTCGGGCAGCACGATGTTGTCGTCCGGATTGGTGAGCCGCAGCCGCTCGCTGTAGAGCTGTGAGGAGTCGGTGGTGTACGAATCGCAGCGCCCGGAATCGTAGGCTTTGGTCGCCTCGTCGGCGGTGGCGAACGTCACCGTCTTGAGCGCCATCTGATGGGAACGGAAATAGTCGGCGAGGTTGAGCTCGGTGGTGGTGCCCTGCTGCACGCAGACCGAAGCGCCGTTGAGCTCGAGCGCCGAGCTGACCTTGAGCGACTTGTGCACCATGAAGCCTTGGCCGTCGTAGAACGTCACCGCAGCGAAATCGAGCCCAAGCGTGGTGTCGCGCGACATGGTCCAGGTGGTGTTGCGGGAGAGCACGTCGACCTCGCCCGATTGCAGCGCAGTGAAGCGGTTGCCCGCTGTCAGCGGCACGAATTTGACCTTGCTCGGATCGTTGAAGATCGCCGCGGCGATGGCGCGGCAGAAATCGACGTCGAAGCCGGTCCAATTGCCCTGCGGATCGGGCAGGCCGAAGCCGCCCAGCGTGCCGTTGGCGCCGCAGATCAATTGGCCGCGCTGCTTGACCGTCTGCAGCGTTTGCGCCCTTGCAACCTGCGCGGAAAACGCAAGCAGGAGGGCAAGCGAGAGTGCCGTCGCTATACGTTTCATGACCGGACCTTTCTGGAGAAGCCGCAACGCCATCTGAGAACGGCGGCACAACAAGGTCAAGGGGTTGACGGCGGCATTCGATCTCGGGGTAATGCAATTGCGCGGCGCAAACGCCGCGCCGCAGACGGGCGAGGGCCGGCATGAACGACAGCAGCGAGATAAGGCCCCGGCCGCGGCGCCGGCCGGATACCAGCCTGGTCACCGCCGGGCGCGATCCGCGGTCCTACCACGGCTTCGTCAATCCGCCGGTCTATCACGCCTCGACCGTGCTCTATCCCAGCGCCGAGGATTTTGTCGCGCACCGCGCCCGCTACCAATACGGCCGGCGCGGCACCCCGACCACGGAAGCACTCGAGAACGCGCTCGCCGAGCTGGAGGGGCCGCAATGCGCCGGCGTGGCGCTGTTGCCCTCGGGGCTGGCAGCTATCTCCACCGCGCTGCTGTCAGTGCTGCGCGCCGGCGACCACCTGCTGGTGACCGACAGCGCCTATGGGCCGACGCGGAATTTCTGCGAGCAGATTTTGAGCCGGTTCGGCGTCGCCACCAGCTATTACGATCCGCTCGCCGGCGCCGCGATCGTCAACGCGTTTCGCGACAATACCCGCGCGGTTTTTGTGGAAGCGCCGGGCTCGCTCAGCTTCGAGATGCAGGACGTACCGGCCATCGCCGGCGCCGCCCACGACAAGGGCGCGCTGGTGCTGATGGACAATACCTGGGCGACGCCGCTCTATTTCCGCCCGCTCGAACATGGCGTTGATCTGGCGATCCAGGCCGGCACCAAATATATCGGCGGCCATTCCGACGTCATGCTCGGCACGGTCTCGGCCAACGCCGCGACCGTCACGGCGTTGAAGAACACCGTGCGCCACACCGGCTTGTGCGAAGGTCCCGACGACGTCTATCTCGGATTGCGCGGCCTGCGTACGCTTTCGGTGCGGCTCGAACGACATTATCGCTCCGGGCTTGAAGTGGCGCGCTGGCTCGAGCAGCGGCCGGAAGTTTTGCGG
>JASHWN010000090.1 GCA_030044035.1 Xanthobacteraceae bacterium | reverse complement strand
GAACGCGCCAGCTCGTCGGGCTTGATCGAGGTGTTGCCGATCGCCTTGAGCGTGAGCCACGCTTCGTCGAACGCAGCCTCCAGGACGACCAGCGTCTTCGGGTCGAAAGCGTTGTTATGGAAGCCGCGCATGGATCTCGTGTCGTACGATGTTTGAGGAGGTCGTTTTTGCGAGTCTCGGCGCAAACTTGGCCGAGTTGTGACGCCGCACGACCTACTTCTTTGCCGTGCGCACGATTGCGTGAGGCACACCTGAACCCGCCGGAACCACCGCGATCTCATTGATCAGCTTTTTGAGCACGGCGTCGGCGAAATTGTCATAATCCGCCACCGGAATCATGAACGCGCCCGGACCGCCGATCACATGGTCGCGATAATAAACATCGAGGCCGGGTTCCACGGTCAGGATCGGCAGGCCGTTGATGGTGACGCCGTCGCGCACCGCTTCGTCGCGCGCGGCCGTCACGTCGCGGCCGCTGTTGTTGGCGCCGTCGCCCGACACGTCGATGATGCGGCGGATGGCGCGATACGGGCTCTGCGCCAGCAGCAGCCGCGAAAAATCGATGGCGCCGCTGATCGAGGTGCCGCCGCCGAACAGCCGGCGCGGCGCCGCCTCGATTGTCGCCGCAAAGGCGTCGGCGCTCGCTTCATCCTTGATCACGGTCCAGTCGGCGACCACGACGTGGAGAAACGGCCCGGTCCACTGCATCATGGTGACGGCGATCGACTGCGTGCCGAGCGAGCGGATGGCGTTGAGCACTTGCCGATTGCGGAACGCCGCGGCGTAGCCCTGCTTCTGCAGCTCGAAGCGCCCCATGCTGACGCTGCCCGAGGTGTCGACGGCGAGCACCAGCGCAACCGCAACATCGGGCCCGGCCGGTTTTGGCGCGGGAGTTTGGTTCTGCGCGACGGCGACGCCGGCGACGAGCTGGAGCGCGAGCGCGCACAAAGCAGCGCGCCACCGCCAACGGCTCTTTCCTGCCCCGCTACCGCGTATGGCCGTTGCTCCAGAGTTGCCGTCAGGCGCTCAGCCGTGGAATGAGCCGCTCGATATTGCTGCTCGCGATCACCTCAAGATCCGCCGCAGCGAGATTAAGCCGCCGCAACGCCGCGATCTGATCGAGGGCGAAGTACGGATAGTCGGTGCCGTAGGTGAGCTGCGACATCGGCACCAGCTTTTGCAGCGCCGCCATTGCGGCCGGATGGGTGGCATTGGCGGTGTCGTAATAGAGCCGCCGGAATTCGGCCTCGATGCCGTCCGGCGCAAAGCCGTTCGGGCCGCGCGCTTTCTGATCGTAGAACGCCTCGATGCGGCCGGCGAGGAACGGAATGGTGCCGCCGCCGTGGGAGAACAGCCATTTGATGTCGCGCAGGCGCGCGAACGCGCCGGACAACAACAGGCTGACGACGGTGCGCGTGGTGTCGTGCGGCACCTCGATCACGGCCGGGAACGTGCCGACGCTCAGCTGGGCGTCGCAGCAGCTTGCGACCAGCGGGTGCACGAAGATCACCGCCTTGCGGCGGTTCAGCTCCTCGAGGATCGGTTTGTAGGACGGATGGCCGAGCCACTTGTCGCCGTAGTTGCTCTGCAGGTTGATGCCGTCGGCCTTGAGCGTATCGAAGGCGTATTCGATTTCCTTCAGCGTCATATCGACGTCGAGCATCGACAGCGGCGCGAACAGGCCGTAACGGCCGCGCCGGTCGCGCACCATGTCGGCGCCGAATTCGCAGGCGAGCTGCGCCATGGCGTGCGCCGCCTCAGGCCCACCATCGAACCACACGCCGGGCGTCGACGGCAGCGACAACACGCCGGTGGTGATGCCGGCTTTGTCCATTGCCTCGAAAGCATTGTCGCGCGTCCACGCCAGTTGCACGCCGGAATGCGGAATCTTGCGGCGGTCTTCCCACTCGCCCCACGCCTTCTGGTAAGCCGGCGGATAAAAATGGTGGTGGGTGTCGATCAGCTTCGCGGCGGGCGCGGCGGGCGCGGCGCCTTGAGCTGACACTTGGCCGCCCGGCAAGGCCGCACCGACACCGAGCGCCGCGGCGCCGGCGAGAAATTGCCGCCGCGATGTGCAAGAGCCGCACGCCGCGCCATGATCGATCGATGTGTGTCGTTCGCGGCCGGCTACCCTCCTCATGGCTTTCCTCCTGTCACCAGTGCGGCTCAAGGTTATACCAAGCACGATTTTCAGTAACCGTTATCCGTCACCCTGATGAGGTGCTCGGCGCAAAGCGCCGAGCCTCGAAGGGCGACGGCCCGTGATTCATCGGCCGCATCCTTCGAGGCGCGCCTTCGGCGCGCACCTCAGGATGACGGGCAACCAAATGGTTACACCCTCAGCGCCAGGACTGGAACGCGACCAGGGCGGCCAGCATGATCGCGGCGCCGAGCGCCTGAACGGGCGTGATCACCTGGCCGAGCAGCGGCGCGCTCAGCACCGTCGCCAACAGCGGCTCGAGGTTCATGATCAGCGCGCTGCGGAACGGACCGATGCGGATGGTCGACATGTAGAGCGTCAGGATCGCGATCGCGGTGCCGACGCCGACCACGCTCGCCAGGAGCCAGCCGCCGAAATCAGGCGAAGTCGGCCAGTTCGAGGTGGCGGCCGCCGCGATGGCGAAGATCGCAGTCGACGAGATGAGCGAATACCAGGTGGTCAGCCGCGGATCGAGCCGTTGCAATTCGCGGCGCGCCAGCAACAGAAACGCGGCGCGGCACAATGCGGCGCCGAGCGCCAAGCCCAGTCCGATCAGCGACGGATGCTGCGGATAGGCCTCGATGGTCAGCGCCAGGCCGCAGAACGCGATGCAAGCCGCGGCCACGCCCTGCCAGCCGATGCGCTCGACCCCGAACACGACGCCGCCGAGCCCGGTCAGCAGCGGATAGATGAAATAAGTGAGCACCGCGACCGGCACGGTAATGCGGTCGATCGCCCCGAACAGGCCGTACACGATCGCGGCGAACAGCACGCCGAGGCCGAGCGCGTAGGCGCGCTCGCGCGCACGCGCCGGCGCCGGCGGCGCGCCGAACCGCAAGTACGCGAACAGAAAGACGATGCCGACCACGCCGCGGATCAGCGCCAGGGTCAGCACGTCGATCCCGGCGGCCAGCACCAGCTTGACCAGCGTGTCGCAGACGCCGAACGACGTCGCCGCGACCAGGCCGGGCCACAACGCGTAAAGCCGCTCGCGCGCGCCGCTCGGTCTCATTTCAACCGCTCATTCCCGCGAAAGCGGGAATCCAGAAAGAGCCGGGTCCCCGCAACGGGGCACCCCATCGCGCCAGCGCGATGGGGACCCCTCGCGGGGACGAGCGGAAGCTGAAGCGATCAGCTGGACTTCGCACCATACCGATCGGATTCAATTGTGAATGAGCGTGCCGGCGCCGAGCTCGGTGAACAGTTCGAGCAGCACTGCGTGCGGCACCTTGCCGTCGAGGATGACGACGCCCTCGACGCCGCGCTCCAGCGCATCGATGCAGGTCTCGACCTTGGGAATCATGCCGCCGGCGATGGTGCCGTTGGCGATCAGCGCCCGCGCCTCGTCGACCGACAGCTGTGGGATCAACTTCTTCGACTTGTCGAGCACGCCCGGGACGTCGGTCAGCAACAGGAAACGCTTGGCCTTGAGCGCGCCGGCAATGGCGCCGGCAAACGTGTCGGCATTGACGTTGAAGGTGCCGCCGTCGGCCGAAGCGGCGACCGGCGCCAGCACCGGGATCAGGTCGCGGCCGAGGATTTGCATGAGCACGGTGGTGTCGATCTTGTCCGGCTCGCCGACGAAGCCGAGATCGACAATTTTTTCGATGTTCGAATCCGGATCGACCACGCTGCGCGTGAGCTTGCGCGCGACCACCATGTTGCCGTCCTTGCCGCACAGCCCCACGGCCTTGCCGCCGGCCTCGTTGATGTAGCCGACCATCTGCTTGTTGATCGAGCCGGCCAGCACCATCTCGACGATTTCCAGCGTCTTGGCGTCGGTGACGCGCAAGCCGCCGGCGAACTGCGATTGCACGCCGACCTTCTTGAGCATGGCTTCGATTTGCGGGCCGCCGCCGTGCACCACGACCGGATTGATCGCGGTCTGCTCAAGCAGCACGATGTCGCGCGCGAAATCGCGGGCCTGCTGCTCCTGGCCCATGGCGTGGCCGCCATATTTCACCACGACGGTCGCCTCGTCGTAGCGCTGCATGTAGGGCAGCGCTTCGGCCAGGATGCGGGCCTGCTGGAACGGCGTCACCTCCATCGGGAACTCCTTGGACGGAATGGCTGTTTAACCGCTGCCGCAGTGCGGTGAAAGGCCTTTTTGGCCGATCGGTCGCGGGAACGCGGCCAATCCGCATTCGTTGTTCAGGGAGAGGCACGCGCCGGACCGAACAGCGTGCGAGAGCGAACGGGCCGCGCAAAGGGTTCCGCTCGCAAGTTGCCCCACACAATTGGCCCGGCGACGCCCTCCGTTCCGATTAAGGAGGTTTGACATGTCAATGACCTATTCTTCTACGTCAGCACCGGGAGAAGCCGCAACATATGGCGGCTTTGTCGATGCGCTTGGCGGTATCGCCGCGATCGTGCTGGCGATCATCGGCCTGTCGGGGGTTCATCCCGAAGTGCTGGTATCGATAGCGACGATCGTATTCGGCGCCGCATTGCTGATCCAGGGCGGCGCCATGCTCAGCGAGTTCGCGCTGGACATGGGCCCTGAAGGCAGTTCGGCGGCGAGCGGCGGCGGCGTCTCCGCGTTGTTCCTGGTCGGCGTCGCCGGCATCGTGCTCGGCGTGCTGGCGTTGCTCGGCGTTCAGGCGGCGACGCTGACCTCGGTGGCCTTGATTGCATTCGGTGCCGCGCTCGCCATCAGTAGTTCGTCCGTGTGGCACCTGTTGACCTCGCGGTCGATGGCGACGCAATTCCAGGGGCGCCCGCCAATGTTGCGTGCGATCGCCTCTGAGGTCGCGGCCGGTTCCGCGGTCATGCAGGGGGCGGGCGGCCTCGCCGTCATCGTTCTCGGCATCCTGGCGGTCTGCGGCATCTTCACGGTGCCGTTGACGCTGATCGGCCTCTTGGTGGCCGGCGCCGCCATCCTGCTGACCGGCAGCACGCTGAGCGGCACCATGGTCGGCTTCATGCGCAGCAATATGGTGACCGCGCCGCAGGCCCGGCCGGTCGCCTAGCCGCTCGACGGCCTCTGGTCTGAGCACAAGGACGGGCCGGCCGCGGGAGCTTCCTGCAGCCGGCCCATCTATTTGTTTCAATGTTGTGACGGCTTTTCTCTGTACCCCTCTAGCTGCGCTCGCTCAACAGCCGATGGATAGCGGCGCGCAGTTCGGCAATCCCCGCTCCGGTTTCGGCGGAGGTTGCCAGCACCAGCGGATAGGCCGCCGGCCGTTTCGCCAGGTGTTGGCGCAACGACGCCAAGCGCTCCTCGAGCGCCGCGGCGGCTAGCGCGTCGGACTTGGCGAGCACGACCTGATAGCTCACCGCCGCCTGGTCGAGCGCGGTCATGATCTCGTCGTCGGCCGGCATCAGCCCGCGCCGCGCATCGACCAAGAGATAGACGCGCGTCAGCGTGGCGCGACCGCGCAAGTAGTCGTGGATGAGCGCGGTCCATGCCTTGACCTTGCCCTTCGGGGCCGCTGCGTAGCCATAGCCGGGCATATCGACGAGCGCCAAACAGCGACGCCCGCCCTCCCCGCTCGCAAAGAAAATCAGCTCCTGAGTACGACCGGGCGTCGCCGAGGTGCGGGCGAGCGCGCGCCGGCCGGTCAGCGCGTTGATGAGACTCGACTTGCCGACATTGGAGCGGCCGGCGAACGCGATTTCGGGCCCGGCCATCGGCGGCAACGCGGTCAGCCCCGCTGCCGCTGCAACGAACTGCCAGT
>JASHWN010000089.1 GCA_030044035.1 Xanthobacteraceae bacterium | reverse complement strand
GATTCAAGGAGCACCACTTTCAGCTTGGGAAATTTGGCGAACACGCCTTCGCAGACGAGACTCGCCACCTGGGCCTGAAAGCCCTGCGCATTGGCGCAGTAATCCTCGACGTACCAGGACGGCCAGCCGAGCGAGGTCACCGCGTGGCGGAAGCTCGATCCGGCGTGGATGGCGATCGGCAGACCGTGACGCTCGGCGGCGGCGAAAATCGGCCAGTACTCGCGCCGGCCGAGCGGCGCCTCGCCCATCGCCAAAACCAGGACCTGCACGAAGCGCCGGTCGGGTGCGCACCGTTCGATCTCGGCGACCGCATAATCGGTGTTCTGCATCGGCACGACGATCGAGCCGCGCAGCCGCGGGTCGCGGTCGAGCCACTCGGCCGCGAGCCAATCGTTCAAGGCTTTGGCGAACGCCGCCGCCATGTCTTCGCTGAACAACAGCTGCACGCCGTAGAGGCAATTGCAGATCGCGACATCGATGGCCCAGCGGTCGAGCGCATGGCTGCGCAGCATGTCGAGCGTATTGGGCGGTTCGCCGGCCTTGCCGCGCCAATCGGCCCGCGCGGTGAGCGGCGCATTCGGCGGGTAGCTGATCGATTCCAGCGAATTGAGCCCGCGGTCGATCACGCTGTCGCGCCATTGCTCGTCGAGATACGGCAACAGCGCCGCCATGCCAGGCACGTTGGCATGCACGTCGCAATCGATCGTCGACCAGCCGCTCATGCGCGGATCGCGATTTAAGGCGCGCGCAGCGGGCCGGGCAGGGCGCGCTCGGCCTTGGCGATGAGTTGCGCCTCGTGGCGGGCAACGAAGACCGCGAGCGCGATGAGAACGATGACTGTCGCCATCCCGAATACGACCCAGCCGCTTGGGCCGCGCAGGAACCACCACGATTCCGCAAGGTGGGCGAACTCGCGCCCGAACCAATAGGCGCCGATGCCGAAGAACAGCGCCCACACGACCGCCCCGACGGTGCTCGCCAGTATGAAACTATGCCACGGCATGCGGTTGGCGCCGGCGAGGATACCCGCAACTGGGCGCAAGAACGGTACGAATTGCGCGACGATGATGATCGCGCTGCCATAACGCAGGAACAGGTACTCGCCGAGCTTGATGCGCGGTTCGGTGATCCGCAGGTACGAGCCGTACCGCAGCAGCAGCCAATAGCCGAAGCGGGCGCCGATGGCATAGCCGATGGCGCGGCCGGCAATGGAGGCGAGCGCCGCCACTACGATGACGCCGACGATGTTGAGCTCGTGGCTGTGCCCGGCAATCACCGCGGCGACGATCAGCGTAGTTTCGCCCGGCAGCGGAATGCCCAGGGCTTCGACGCCGATGAAACCGGCGACGACGAGCAGTCCATAAACGTGGATGAGATGGGCGACGGAATGCATGCAGACCCGGCTAGTGAGCGGTCATTTATACTGGTTTTACGCTGAGGAGAACTCCTTGACATCGGCTTCGTGCCAACGCAGCGACGGTTGATCGCCGCCGCCGATATGGGCCGCCAAGTTCGGCTATACTTGGCTTTGTTGCGGGGCCGTTCGCGGTCCGGGCTGCCACGCCAGTCAGGTTCCCATCGATGTACCAAGACCTGCGTGAGTTCATCGAGCTTGTCGATCAGCTTGGGGCATTACGCCGCATCGAGGGGGCCGACCCGCGTTTCGAGATCGGCGGCATCACCGAGGTCGCGGCCGGGCTGCCGGAGTGCCCGGCGCTGCTGTTCGACCGCATCAAGGGCCATCGCAGCGGCTATCGGGTTTTCAGCAACGCCACCACCAACGTGCAGCGGGCGGCGCTGGCGCTCGGTCTTGATCCGACGCTGCGGCCGCTCGACGCGCTCAAGGCCTGGATGGAGAAGCGCAAGGCTTTGCAGCCGATCCCGCCGGTCAGCGTGAAAACCGCCGCATTCGGCGAGAACTCGCAAGCCGGCACCGACGTCGACATCGCGCGCTTTCCGGCGCCGATTTGGCACCGCCACGATGGCGGCCCGTTCATTGGCTCCGGCTCGATCGTGGTGATGCGCGATCCGGATGACGGCTGGATCAATGCCTCGATCTATCGGGTCCAGGTGCACGGCCGCAACAAAGTGACCGTGCAGTTCGATCACGGCGGCCGGCACGGCGCCATCATCGCCAAGAAATATTGGGACCGCGGCGACAGCTGTCCGGTCGCGGTGGTGCACGGCGAAGATCCGGCGCTGTTCATCGCCGGCTTCGAATACCTGCCGGACGGCCGCTCAGAATACGAATTCGCCGGGTCCATCAAGGGCACGCCGATCAAGGTATGCGCCGGCCCGCACACCGGGCTGCCGCTGCCGGCGTCCGCGGAAATCGTGTTCGAGGGCCGGCTCCTGCCGATGAGCGAGGCGACGCTGCCGGAAGGGCCATTCGGCGAGTTCACCGGCTATTACGCGGCGGCGGCGCGTCCCGGGCCGGTGATGGAGGTCACCGCCATCCATCATCGCAGCGATCCGATCCTGCTCGGCTCGCCGCCGCTGAAGCCGCCGCGCTTTCATTTCGGCCTGCCGTTCCGCGCCGCCACGATCTGGAGCGATCTGGAGGCGGCCGGCATCACCGACGTGACCGGCGTCTGGCAGCACGTGTCGCAGCTGATGACGGTGGTGGCGCTGCGCCAGCGCTACGACGGCCACGCCAAGCGCGCCGGCCTGGTTGCCGCGGCGCACAGCTACATGGCGCGCATCGTCGTGGTGGTGGACGACGACATCGATCCGTCCAATCTGGCCGACGTGATGTGGGCGGTGACCACGCGCTGCGAGCCGTCGGAGAATATCGACGTGCTGCGCAACGCCTGGAGCTCGGCGCTCGATCCGCGCATCGCGCCGGCCGACAAGGAGCGCGGCGTCACCGCGCACTCCAAGGCGATCATCGAGGCCTGCCGCCCGTTCGCCTGGCGCGACCAATTCCCGACGCCCTCGGCGCTGTCGGCCGACGAGGCGCGGGCGATCGAGGCGAAGTGGGGAAGTCAAATCGTAGGACGACAAAAGCGATACGACTGATAAAGCGTACTTTGTCTCTGCGGTCTGTTGTCTTCTTATTTCGCCGTAAAGGTTGTCGCTCCTTTGCTCAGTGAGATCGGATC
>JASHWN010000088.1 GCA_030044035.1 Xanthobacteraceae bacterium | reverse complement strand
TCGCCGTCCAGATCACCGCGAAGGCGGGGTGACGGAACGCGGCAACGAGCGATGCCGATTTCCCCGACGAGGTCGCGCCGCTCGTCTGGCTCATAGCCCGCTCTCACCGTTTCGGCCGGCACCCGATCCAGCCGAGACATTAGCGAGTGTCGGTCGGGCGAGATAGGCTTGCCGGGGGCTCTGCACTTTGGCGGAGGCTCGCCCGCCTGCCGCAGCCTATTGCTGATAACCGCCAAATGCAGCGACCCGGTACCGTGCCGGGCTCACTGCGGGCAGCGGTTCGGGGGCAAAGGCCGTGAACGGGGCTGCGGCATACACCACGTCTCCGCCAGTCACCATCAACACCGACTCGATGCGTGCTATGTTGCGCGGCGTAATGGTTTCGGCGTGATCGATGCCCCAACGCCCGCGGTACCCGGTATCCTTGAATATCGGCTCGAACACGTCCACAAGAAAGAAGGCGAACAGGCCGTAGCTCACCTTGAAGGATCGCGATGCGGTCGCGGGCTTCATGATCAATGCGCGCCGATGAGAGATGAAAGTGGCGGCGATGGCAGAAGAGTCCATGCACCGTCGCCGACGAGAAATTGCACCACGAGCGTCGCCGTCCAGAATGCCGGAAACTCCCAACCGCCGCCCTTGTTGCTGAACACCCAGCCGTTTTTGCCATGCACCGTTATGATCGTGCCCACGATCAACGGGATCAGCAGCACGGCGAGGTATCTTGGCGCTATGCCCAGGATCAAACATCCGCCGCCGACCAGCTCAGCGGTAGTGACCAAATAGGCGAACCATCCTGGTAGGCCGATCGACTGAAATGTTGCGACGGTAACGGGCATCGTAAATACGCGCCATTTGAGCATCGCGTGGGCGATGAACATGATGCCAAGCGACCAGCGCAGGAGCAGCGCTGCGTAAGGAGCAGTCACGAGATCAATCATGGGCTTCCTCCCCTGCGGTTGCGGACCGGCGCCTTACCTTGTGCAGCCAATTAGGGCATTGGCACAAAGCGGGTTCAAGACTTGCAACTAATCTGAAGGACCATTCGGCCGCGCGGCATCGCCGGCGCCATCGAAGAAGAGATAGACGGCGGCAATCTTGCCGTCCCGAGCCGTTCGGAAGAGCAAAAGAGCCGGCTGGCCAAAGCCACATAATTCGCGAGACCTGCGGGCCTGCGTTATTCCACTTGGCCGCCGCTTGGTCCCGACCACGTTCGTCACCAGCTATCGGGTGGTGCACAAGGGCCGGACCCGGTGCAAATGTTGCTGCAGAGCGGGGGATGAACCGGCGAACACGTGGCACCGGGAAGCATGTCGTAAATCCCCGGCTGAAGAGGGGCGATGCGACGAAGCCTGGTCGCGGCCGATGCCGCGAAGGTCGTGCTGAGAACGATCGCAGCGGCAAGCGCAACTTTTGTCTTGCGCAACATTGTGTATCTCCCGGTTGAGCTTTGCGACTTAATCCGAAATTGGCTGGCGCTGGCCGGCCAACCAACACACACATATGGCCGATGACCATCCTAAAATTTGCCGTCTGAGGCCGAATAACTTTGCAATTTTTAGTGCGACCTTGTTTGTTGTTGCCGTAAACGGTTATGCCAACGGTCGTCATCTCCAGTAATGGCGCCGCCTGCGCCGGTTCAGGGGACCCGCGCGGCAGCCAGGAAAAGTCAGCCCGGCGGGCAGCCCACATAATGGGCAGCCCGTTCTCTCAGTGATCCGATCGATCGATCCGTTCGAGCTGGCGCCGATCGCGTCGAACACTTGCTGCGGCGGGTTGCTGGATCGCGCCTCCTGGCAATGCTGGCGCGGGCTTTGGCGGCGCAGTTCCTTGCCTTCGGGGCAGACCGCCCAAGACCCGGCGGTCGGTCATCCACAGGCCGCAGGAACGCCGCATTCAGGCTCCATTAAGCATTACCAAAGCTTTTCGGGTGTTCTGCGGGGACGGGGCTTCTTTGCAAAGCCTCATCAAGGTTGACGGAACCTTCGCTTAACGAAGGCGCTGCTAGACCCGCTGCAGTGGCTTCCGCTTTCCCGCGCGCGGGGAGGGCAGGCACGGACACAAAGCAATGGAGGCACCGGAATGAACCGGATGGGCATCGTCCGCGGCGCCAAATTCGCAGCCGTCATCCTGGCCGGGATCGCCATCGCCGGCTGCGCCAAGCAAGCTGCCGAACAAACCGGCGCCATGGCGGCCGCCGCCACGCCCGGCAGTCAGCAGGATTTCGTCGTCAATGTCGGCGATCGCGTCTTCTTCGACACCGACTCCTCGGATCTGTCGGTGCAGGCGCGCGCCACGCTCGACAAGCAGGCCGAGTGGCTCGGCCATTACGACCGCTACGCCTTCACCATCGAAGGTCACGCCGATGAGCGCGGCACGCGCGAATACAACATCGCGCTTGGCGCGCGGCGCGCCCAGACGGTGCGCGATTACCTGATCTCGCGCGGCGTCTCGGCGCAGCGCATGCGCACCATCTCGTACGGCAAGGAGCGTCCGGTCGCGGTGTGCGACGACATCTCCTGCTGGTCGCAGAACCGGCGCGCCGTCACCGTGCTCGATCAGAGTTCGTAAACCGTCGGCGCCGAAAGGGCGGGATGGCCGGCTGCAGGGCGCGCCCTCGCGGCCGCCAGTCACAATTTGGTCGCAGGAACGACTATGGTGGGGCGCGCTGTAAGCCGCTTGCTTTGGCGCGACTGTAGGGGCATTCGGACACGTCGGCTAAGTCCACATCAATCGCAATGAACATGCCGCAGGGTCAAATCCGGTTCGCTCGCTTCGCTTTGCTCGCGCTCGTCGGCGCGCTTTGCGGCCAGGCCGCGCACGCCCAGGACGCCGCCGATCTCGTCACCCGGCTCGATCGCCTCGAAGCCACCGTCCGCGACCTGACCGGGCAGATCGAGCAATTGCAGTACCGCAATCAGCAGCTCAGCCAGCAGCTGCAGGCCCTGCAGGAGCCGCGCGGCGCGCCGGCGGCCGCCGCTGCGCCGCGACCTAACCCGCAATACGGCGCGCCGCAGCCGCAATATGCGGCGCGGCCGGCCGAGCCATATCCAGCCCCGGCGGACCCCCAATACACGGCGCAGTCGAACCCGCAATACTCGTCGAACGTCCCTTATCCGCCTCCGCCAGCCGAGGCAGGGCAGGGCGAAGGCGGTTCCGGCCGGCACGATGCCTTTAATCCGGCGCTCAACCCCGGCGCCCCCGGCGCGCCGCGCGCGCTCGGTTCGAGCACCAATCAGAACGAGCCGCCGCCGCCCCGGCCGGCCGGAGCGCCGCTCGATTTGTCGAGCCTTTCCGGACCCGGCGGAGCCGGCGCAACTGGCGCGACCGGCGCTGCCGGCGCGCCTGGCGGCGCATTGCCGCCGCCTCCGGCCAATCCGAGCGGCACCGGCGCCGTCGCCGCGCTGCCGCCCGCCGCCACGCCGAAGGACGAATACGAGCTTGCGCACAGCTATTTCGCCCGCAAGGATTACGCCGACGCCGCCCAAGCGTACGGCGTTTTCTTGCACAAATATCCGAGCGATCGGCTGGCGCCGGAGGCGCAATATTGGCTCGGCGAATCCTTGTTCCAGCGCCAGCAATATCACGATGCGGCCGAAGCGTTCCTCGCCGTCTCCACCAAATACGAGACCACGGCGCGGGCGCCCGACGCGCTGTTGCGGCTCGGCCAATCGCTGGCCGCTTTGGGCGAGAAGGAAGCCGCGTGCGCTTCGCTCGGCGAAGTGTTGCGCAAATATCCGCGCGCTTCGCTTGCGGTGAAGCAGAACGTGGAGCGGGAACAGAAGCGTGCCCACTGCTGACGACGCGGTCGGCGACGACGAATTAAACGCGCTGTTTCGCGGCCTCGACAATTTGCCCGGCTTCGTTATTGCGGTTTCGGGCGGCCCGGATTCCACCGCACTCTTGCTGCTCGCCGCGCGTTGGGCGAAGCGGCTGAAGAAGAAAAAGCCGCCGCGTCTGCTCGCCGTCACCATCGATCACGGCTTGCGGCGCGAGGCGGCCGCTGAAGCCGCCGCCGTCAAGCGTTTGGCGCGGCAGCTCGGCGTTGCGCATCGCACCTTGCATTGGCGCGGCGCCAAGCCGCTGAGCGGCTTGCAGGAGGCGGCGCGGATCGCGCGTTACCGCTTGCTGGCACAAGAAGTGGCGCGCGCCGGGCTTGCCCACGTGCTCACCGCGCACACGCTCGACGATCAGGCCGAGACGGTGTTGTTTCGGCTCGCCCGCGGCAGCGGTTTGGCCGGCCTCGCCGGCATGGCGCCGGTCGCGCTCCTTCCCGGCTCCGGCGGCGACGATCGCATCTTTCTGCTGCGGCCGCTCCTGCACCTGCCGAAATCGCGGCTGATCGCCACGTTGCGCTTAGCGCGCATCGCCTACAGTGACGATCCGAGCAACCGCGACCCGCGCTTTACCCGGGCGCGGCTGCGCGCGCTGATGCCGGCGCTGGCGCGCGAAGGCCTCGATGCGGAGCGACTGGCGCGGCTTGGCGGGCGCATGCGCCGCGCCGAAGCGGCGCTCGAATTCGCCGTCGAGGCCGCGCGCGCCGCGC